>DAOPUP010000052.1:0-10338 GCA_035350655.1 Acidovorax sp.
TTTTGCAGGCCGTAGGGCAGCTGGCCCACGGGGGTTTTGCGGAAGGCCTGGATTTCGAGGAAGTCGATGATGTGCTCGACCTTCTCGCGGTGCGCGATTTCCTCGCGCTCTGCCGGGCCCCAGCGCAGCGCCTGCAGGAACATGTTGCTCTTGATCTTGAGGTTGCGCCCCGACATGATGTTGTCGATCACGCTCATGCCCTTGAACAGCGCCAGGTTCTGGAAGGTGCGCGCCACGCCCATCTCGGCGACCTGGCGCGTGTTCATGTGGCTGAAGGTCTTGCCGCGGAAGGTGATGCTGCCTTCCTGCGGCGTGTAAACACCGTTGATGCAGTTGAGCATGGAGCTCTTGCCGGCGCCGTTGGGGCCGATGATGGAGCGGATCTCGTGCTCTTTCACATTGAACGAGATGTCGGTCAGGGCCTTCACGCCGCCAAAGCGCAGGCTGATGTTCTTGACGTCGAGGATGACGTCGCCAATCTTTTTCTGGGTCATGGGGTGCTTTCCGGTGTCTCAGGCACTGACCTTGGCAGGCGCATGGGTCTTGGCGTCCAGGATTTGCAGCGTGGCGCTCACGCTGCCGGTGCGGCCATCCTCGAACTTGACCTGGGTTTCGATGAACTGCTCGGTGCGGCCGGTGTAGAGTGCATCGACCAGCACGCCGTATTTCTGTGCGATGAAGTTGCGGCGCACCTTGCGGGTACGGGTCAGCTCGTCGTCATCGGGGTCGAGCTCCTTGTGCAGCACCAGGAAGCGCGCCACCTGCGTGTCGGACATGCCCGGCTCACCTGCCAGATCGGCATTGACCTGGCCGATGCATTCGGCGACGAGCTGCAGCACCTGGGGCTTGGAGGCCAGGTCCACGTAGCCGCCGTAGGGCAGGCCCTGGCGCTCGGCCCAGTTGCCCACGGCCTCGTAGTCGATGTTGATGAAGGCGCAGACCTGGTTTTTTTCGTGGCCGAAGCACACGGCCTCTTTGATCTGCGGGAAGAACTTGAGCTTGTTCTCGATGTAGTTGGGCGCAAACATGGCGCCGCCGGTGAGCTTGCCCACGTCCTTGGCGCGGTCGATGATGCGCAGGTGGCCGTCCTGGTCGAGCACGCCGGCATCGCCCGTGTGGAAGTAGCCATTGGCGTCGATCACCTCGGCCGTGGCGTCGGGGCGTTTGTAGTACTCCTTGAGCACCGACACGCCCTTGACCAGCACCTCGCCGTTGTCTGCAATCTTCAGCTCGATGCCAGGTGCAGCCTGGCCCACGGTGTTGAGCTTGACCTGGCCGTTCTTCTGGATGCACACATAGGCGCAGGTTTCGGTCTGGCCATAGAGCTGCTTGAGGTTGATGCCGATGGAGCGGAAGAAGCGGAACAGGTCTGGGCCGATGGCCGCGCCTGCGGTATACGCCACACGGATGCGCGAAAGACCCAGCACGTTGCGCAACGGGCCGTAGATGGTGATGTCACCCAGCGTGTAGAGCAGGCGGTCCAGGGCGCCCACGGGCTTGCCGTCCAGAATGTCCGAGCCCACGCGCCTTGCCAGGTCCATCGCCTTGGCATACATCCAGCGTTTGAAGGGAGCGGCGTCTTCCATGCGGATGGAGACGGAGGTCAGCATGCCCTCGAACACGCGCGGCGGGGCGAAGTAGTAGGTGGGGCCGATCTCGCGCAGGTCGATCGATACCGTGGCGGCCGATTCGGGGCAGTTGATGGTGAAGCCCGCCACCAGCCACTGGGCCAGCGAGAACAGGTGGTCGCCCACCCAGGCCGGCGGCAGGTAGGAGATCACGTTGTCTTTGGGGTTCAGGCCATCGACCTCGACGCCGCCTTGGGCCGAGCCGATGAAGCTCGCGTGGGTCTGGCACACGCCCTTGGGCTTGCCCGTGGTGCCCGAGGTGTAGAGGATGACCGACACATCGTCGGGCCTGTTCTGTGCGACCTGGGCGTCCCAGGCGCCTGCGTGGGTGCGGTCCCATTCGGCGCCCAGTGCCTTGAGTTTCTCGGTGCTGATCAGGCCGGGCTGGTCGTAGTTGCGTAGGCCGCGTGGATCGTCGTAAATGATGTGGGCCATGCCGGGCACGGTCTCGCGCACTTCCAGCAGCTTGTCGACCTGTTCCTGGTTTTCGGCAAACAGGAACTGGACTTCGGCATCCTCCATCACGAAGGCCATTTCTGAGGCCACGGCGTCCTGGTAGAGCGGAATGGGCACACCGCCCACACTCTGCGCCGCCACCATGCTCATGTAGAGGTGGGGGCGGTTGTCGCCAACCAGGGCCAGGTTCTGGCCACGCTGAAAGCCCAGAGCGAGCAGGCCGCAGCCCAGGTGCCGCACGGTTTCGGCAGCCTCTTTCCAGGTCCACGTCTGCCAGATGCCGTATTCTTTTTCGCGCAGTGCCGCGTCGGTGGGGCGCTCGGCTGCATGTTGGAGCAGCAGTTGCGGGAACGTGGTCTTCATTCCGGTTCCTCATAAGGGGAAAAGTCAGCCCGACATTGCCGGGAGCGCGGCCTGGTGGCAGCGCGATGGAGTCCATGCTAGGACTGGCTTTGACGTTGTGATGTCTTTTGGACGACAATTTGCGGGAAAGTCCTCATGGGGTTGAACCCTCATGGACTCGGGCAGCCACAGAAAGCGCAGCCCGCTCGCGATCACTCCCGCTTTTCCAGATTCCCGGTGGCGTCCTGGTGCCATCGCCCTGCCAGCCCGCGCATGACCCTCGATCTGTCCCTGCACCAGCGTCGCCGTCCACCCACCGGGGAGGAGCTCGCCGGCATTCCTTGGCTGGCCTCGCTGCAGCCCGGCGAGCGCGAGCGCGCTGTGGCCGCGCTGCGGGTGGGAGACGCGAAAGCGGGGGACTATGTCTGCCGCCTTGGGCGCCCGGTGACCTACTGGTTTGGCGTGGTGGAGGGCCTGCTCAAGATGAGCAGCGACAACGCCCAGGGCCAGACCATGACCTTCACGGGGGTGCCGCCGGGCGGCTGGTTCGGCGAGGGCACCGCACTCAAGCGCGAGCCTTACCGCTACAACATCCAGGCCCTGCGCAAGAGCGTGGTGGCCGGGCTGCCAATTGATACCTTCCACTGGCTGCTGGACCATTCGATCGGCTTCAACCGCTTCGTCATGAACCAGCTCAATGAACGCCTGGGCCAGTTCATCGCGGCGCGCGAGATCGACCGCTTGAACAACCCCGATGTGCGGGTGGCGCGCAGCCTGGCCTCGCTGTTCAACCCCGTGCTGTACCCCGGCGGGGGCGAAGTGCTGCGCATCACGCAGCAGGAGCTGGCCTATCTGGTGGGTTTGTCGCGCCAGCGGGTCAACGAGGCCCTGGCTGCGCTGGAGCGGCAGGGGGCCATTCGCATCGAATACGGCGGTTTGCGGGTGCTGGACCTGTCTGCCCTGCGGTCCAGCATCTTTGCGCGTAACCCCGGTTGACGACGCCCCCGCACGGTCGCCCCGGAGCCGCCGGCACCCGTGCAATGTTACAAATGGCCAGACCCGTTGCGGGCCTTGGTGGCCGCCGCATGCTGGCCCTGGCATGGGCTGATTTGTAGGCCGATGAGCGTTGTGGTGAACGTTATATAAGCGCTAGGCGCTATTGTTTTCGATAGCTTGCAGCCCGCTGCGCGGTGTTTGGCATTGCACCGATGGTCGGTGGCATCGGGTATAAAGCCGTTACATCCGTGGGAGTTTTTGATGCCTCTGTTTTGTCGCGGCCGGCACCTGCTGGCCTGGGTTGCTGGCGCACTGCTGCTGGCGGGGTGTGCCGGCATGACCGGGCCGCAGACCGCAGCGGACCAGGAAATGGTCTATGCCATCACCGACTCGCACGAGTTGATCCGGTTCGTGGCCACGCAGCCGCGCCGCGTGCTCGAGCGCAAGCCGGTCACCGGGCTGGCGGCGGGCGATGCGCTGATCGGCATCGATTTCCGGGTGGCGCGCGGTGTGTTGTATGTGTTGTCCCGGTCGGGGCGCCTGTACACGGTGGATCGTGCCAATGGCGTGCTCAGCCCGGTGGGGGCGGCGGCCGCAGCGTTGCTGCTGGATGGGGCGGTGATCGGTTTCGATTTCAACCCCACGGTGGACCGCATACGCGTGGTGACGCCATCGGGCCACAATCTGCGCCTGCACCCGGACACCGGCGCCCTGGTGGACGGTGACCCCACCCGCGAGGGGGTGCAGCCCGATGGCGCGTTGCACTATGTGGCCGGTGATGTGCATTTCGGCCTGCTGCCGGATATCGCCGGGGCCGCCTACACCTACAACACCCGCGATGAAACAATCACCACCAACTACGCGATTGATCGCGCTCGGGGCGCCCTGGTCATGCAAGGCTCGCGCGAGGGGGTGACTCCCGTGGTCTCGCCCAACACCGGGCAACTGCGCACTGTGGGTGCGCTGGGCCTGGGTGCCTTGACCGATGTGGCTTTCGATATTTCGGATGTGGCCAACCAGGCCCTGATCGCGGTGCGCACGGCGGCCGAGCCGCGCACCCGCCTGCACCGGGTGGACCTGGCCACGGGCCGCGCCACCGACCTCGGCCAGGTGGGTGATGGCCGCGCGCTGGTGGGCCTGGCCATCGAGCCATGAGTTGGCGCGCGATGGGCTTGACGGGTTGGATGGGGGGCTGCGCGGTGCTGCGCGCTGTGGTGCCTCTGGCGATCGGTTGTGCCGCGGTTGCGCAGGCCGCCACCGTGCAGATCGAGGTGCAGGACGCGGCTGCCAGACCCTTGGGCGACGCCGTGGTGTTTCTCGATTCGGCCGAAGCGCGGCGCCAGGTGCGCCCCCTGGCGGGGCTGGAGCTGGCGCAGCAGAAAAAGCAGTTTTTGCCGCAGGTGCTGGTGGTGCCGCTGGGCTCCGAGGTGCACTTTCCCAACCACGATACGGTGCGGCACCATGTGTATTCGTTCTCGCAGGCCAAGAAGTTCGAGCTCAAGCTTTACAGCGGCACGCCGGCCAACCCTGTGCTGTTCGATCGGCCCGGCGTGGTGGTGCTGGGCTGCAATATCCATGACCAGATGGTCGGCTGGATCCTGGTGGTGGACACCCCCTATTACGCCCAGACTGCCGCAGCCACGGGCAAGGCACAGATCGACAACGTGCCGGCAGGCAGTTACCGCCTGCGCACCTGGCACAACCGTCTGCCAGTGGGCGCGCCCGCGCTGGAGCAGTGGCTGAGCGTGCCGGCCACCGGGGCCGCTACGCTGACGGTGCGCATGGCGGGGTTGCTGCCTTGAAGCTGGCTGTGGTGAGGCGCAGCCTGATCGTGCGGCTGGTCGGCATGTCGATGCTGCTGCTGCTGATCGTGCAGGCCGCCGGTTTTGCCGTGGTGCGGGCCACCATCGATCGCAACGCCCGCAGCCAGATTGCGCGGGCACTCGACATGGATGAAAACGTCTGGCGGCGGCTGCTTGAACAGAATGCCGAAAGATTGCGCCAGGGCTCGTCCTTGCTGGCGGCCGACTATGGGTTCCGCTCGGCAGTGAACTCCGGTGACGAGGAAACCATCCGGTCCGTGCTGGAGAACCATGGCCACCGGATCGGGGCCGAGGTGACGGCGCTGCTGGACACCCAGCTGAACCTGCGCTCGCTGAGCGCCGCCAGCGGTACGGACGATTTCCAGGGCGCCGTGCGGCAGATGGCGCCACTGCTGGCCAGCCAGCCGCAGGGCAGCCGCATGGCGGTGGTCGGGGGCATGCCCTACCAGTTCGTCATGGTGCCTATGCGGGCGCCGGTGGTGATCGGCTGGGTGCTGATGGGTTTTCCCGTCAGCCAGAGCCTGGCCGACGAAATGCGCCAGCTGCTCTCGGTGCATGTGGCATTGCGGGTCAAAGGCACCGATGGCGGTTTTTCCGTGCCGGTGAGCACCTTGCCCGCCGAGCCCCTGGCACTGCTGCGCCGCGCGGGCATCCCGTCGGACGAACTCGACACCGGGCAAGGTATTTTGCTGGCCCGCGCCAGCCCGCTGGACGCGGTGGGGGGCGAGGTGCAGGCGCTGCTGCTGCGCTCGGTGGACGAGGTCGTGGCGCCCTATCGCCAGCTGCAGGTGTTGCTGGCCATCATCACGGTGGCCGGTGTGCTGCTGTTTGCGGTGGGCAACGGCCTGATGGCGCAGCGCGTGACGACCCCCATGCGCTCGCTGCTGGCCGCCACGCGGCGACTCTCGCGTGGGGAATACGATGTGCCGCTGGAGCACATGGGCCGCGCCGATGAAATCGGCAACCTGGCGCGTTCCTTTGACAAGATGCGGGTGAACATCGGTGCGCAGCAAAGCGAGATCCGCCGGCTGGCCTACTGGGACCGCCTCACGGGTTTGCCCAACCGCGAGCGCTTTCGGGAAGCAGTGGTGGCCGCCATTTCCGGCCATGCCGGGGCACCCCAACCGCTGGCCGTGCTGACGCTGGACCTTGACCGTTTCAAGCATGTGAACGATGTGCTGGGCTATGCCTTTGGTGACCGGCTGCTGCAGGCGGTGGCCGGCCGCCTGCGCGAACAGGTGGGCGCGCCGCAGGACATGGTGGCCCGCATGGGCGGCAACGAGTTTGCCGTGCTGCTGCAAGGTGCTGATGCCCCGGCGGCCCAGGAGCTGGCGCGCCGCATCCATCGCTCGTTCGAAGAACCGCTGGTGTTTGAAGACCAGAGCGTCGATCTGAGCGCCGGCATTGGCATTGCCTGCTGGCCGGGGGATGCCGAGGATGCCGAAACCCTGCTCAGCCGTTCCGAGATCGCCATGTATGCCGCCAAGCGCCAGCTCAGCGGGGCGCTGCGTTACGACCCCGCATTTGACCTGGCGAGCGCACAAACGCTGTCGTTGCTGACCGAGCTGCGCCGTGCGGTAGAGCACAACGAGCTGCGCCTGTACCTGCAGCCCAAGCTGGCGCTGCACGGCCAGCCGGGGTTGGCGGCCGAGGCCCTGGTGCGCTGGCAGCATCCGCAGCGCGGCCTGGTTCCGCCCATCGAGTTCATTCCGTTTGCCGAGCAGACGGGGTTCGTGCGCCAGCTCACGCTGTGGATCTTCGAGGAGGTGGCCCGATGGCTCGCTTCGCCCCCGGCGCGGCACCTGCCGCTGCGCGTGTCGGTCAATCTGTCCACGCGCGACCTGATGGACCCCGAGCTCAGCACCCGGTTGGCGGGCATCCTGGCCCGCCACGGTGTGCAGGCCAGCCGCTTTTGCCTGGAGATCACTGAAAGCGCCATCATGGATGAGCCCCAGCGCGCCGAGGCCATGCTCAACCGCCTGTCCGAGCAGGGCTTCAAGCTGTCGATTGATGATTTTGGCACTGGCTACTCGTCGCTGGCCTATCTCAGGCGCTTGCCGGTGGACGAGCTCAAGATCGACAAATCCTTTGTCATGGGCATGCAGGCGGGCGAGGACGACGCCATGATCGTGCGCTCCACCATCGACCTGGCGCACAACCTGGGGCTCACGGTGGTGGCCGAGGGCGTGGAAACCGCCGCCATTTTGGAGCGTTTGCGCAGCCTGGCCTGCGACGAGGCGCAGGGTTATCACATTGCGCGGCCTTTGCCGGTCGATGATTTTCTGGCCTGGCAGGCCCGCCAGGGGTAAGCTTCCCGGGGCTTCATCGGTCGCGGCAGCCGCAGGGGCAATGCCGACCGGTTTTCTGGCTTGTCCGGCCCGCAGGCGAAAATACGCGCAAATGTCTTCTTCCCGTCCCCGCCCGCCTGCTGGCCCCGCCGCTGCCCCCGCCTCTGATGCAGGCGGTCCACCCACCGCTGCACCCGCAGCACCCCCAACGCGCCCCTTGCTGCGCCGCCCCACCGTGGCGGCCAAAGCGGCGCCCGTCCGGGCTGCACCGCCGCCCCGGCCCGCCAGGGCGCCCGCACCCCCCAACTACCGCACTGCGTCGGGCCAGTTTGTCGCTCCGGTTCGCCAGGCGCCTGTGCGAGCGGCGGCATCGGTCACCGTGAACGGCATGGTCTCGTCCCGCCTGAACAAGCGCATGGCCGAGCTGGGCCTGTGCTCGCGCCGCGAGGCCGACGACTGGATTGCCCAGGGCTGGGTCAAGGTCAATGGCCAGGTGGCAGAGATGGGCGTGCAGGTGCTGCCGACCGACCGCATTGACGTTGACAAGGTTGCCCAGGGCTTTCAGGAGCAGCGCGTCACCATCCTGCTGCACAAGCCCATGGGCTATGTGAGTGGCCAGGCCGAAGACGGCCACACGCCTGCCGTGGCGCTGATCAACCCGCGCACCCACTGGCGCGAGGACCCCAGCCGCAACCGGTTTTCGCCGCCCCAGCTGCGGGGGCTGGCGCCCGCCGGGCGGCTGGATATCGACTCGGTGGGCCTGCTGGTGCTCACCCAGGACGGGCGCGTGGCGCGCCAGCTGATCGGCGAGGACTCCACGGTCGACAAGGAATACCTGGTGCGCGTGGTCTACCAGCCACCGGGTCAGGCGGCGCCACGCCATCCCAGTGAGCGCTCCACGCCGCTGCAGGAAATTGACGAGCGCGATCCTGTCAGTACCAATGTGCAGGCGGTGTTTCCGCCCGAGTTGCTGGAACGCCTGCGTCATGGCCTGAGCCTGGACGGCGAGCCGCTCAAGCCCGCCAAGGTGGACTGGCAGAACCCCGAGCAGCTGCGCTTTGTGCTCACCGAAGGCAAGAAGCGCCAGATCCGCCGCATGTGCGAGCTGGTGGGCCTCAAGGTGGTGGGGCTCAAGCGCATCCGCATTGGCCGCGTGACCCTGGGCAATCTGCCCGTGGGCCAGTGGCGCTACTTGTCGCCCAACGAGCGGTTCTGAGCCGGCGCTGGCGGCCGCCCGCAGGTTGCGTCTGGTCACCCCGGGTCACCCCAGGTCACAAAGGGGGCTTGAAACCCTGCAACCTGCCCATAACTGCCGCCTGCCGGTATCGGCAGCGGTGCGTTTGCGCGCTGCCGCGCATATTTCATTGATTCCAACGCGAGAAACATTCCCATGAGCAAACAAACCCTGTCGTTTCAGGCCGAAGTTGCCCAACTGCTGCATCTGGTCACCCATTCGCTCTATTCCAACCAGGAAATCTTCCTGCGCGAGCTGGTCTCCAACGCCTCGGATGCCTGCGACAAACTGCGCTTCGAGGGCCTGAACAACTCGGCATTGTTCGAAGACGCCCCCAACCTGGAAGTGCGCGTCAGCTTCGACAAGGCCGCCAAGACGCTCACCATTACCGACAACGGTATCGGTATGAGCGCACAGGAGGCCATCGACCACCTGGGCACCATCGCCAAGAGCGGCACCAAGGACTTCATGGGCAAGCTTTCGGGCGACCAGAAAGCCGACGCCCAGCTCATCGGCCAGTTTGGCGTGGGCTTTTATTCGGGCTTCATCGTGGCCGACAAGATCACTGTGGAATCGCGCCGCGCGGGCCTCAAGGCCGATGAAGGCGTGCGCTGGGTCAGTGGCGGCAGCGGCGATTTCGAGGTGGAAACCATCACCCGTGCCGCGCGCGGCACCAGCGTCATCCTGCACTTGCGCGACGATGCCGAGGAATACCTCAACGCTTGGAAGCTCAAGTCGGTGATCGGCAAATATTCCGACCACATCAGCCTGCCCATCTTGATGGAAAAGGAAGAGTGGAAAGACGGGGAGCTCATCAACCCGAATGATGAAAACGGCGGCCGCCAGCCCGGCGGCATGGTCAAGACCGGCGAGTGGGAAACCATCAACAAGGCCAGCGCCCTGTGGACGCGCCCCAAGAAGGACATCACCGACGAGCAGTACGCCGAGTTCTACAAGGCCATCAGCCACGACCACGAGGCTCCGCTGACCTGGGCGCACAACCGCGTCGAGGGCAACACCGAGTACACGCAGCTCTTGTACATCCCCGCCAAGGCGCCGTTCGACCTGTGGAACCGCGACAAGAAAGCCGGCGTGAAGCTCTATGTGAAGCGCGTGTTCATCATGGACGACGCCGAGGCGCTGATGCCCAGCTACCTGCGCTTTGTGAAGGGCGTGATCGACTCGGCCGACCTGCCGCTCAACGTGAGCCGCGAGCTGCTGCAGGAAAGCCGCGATGTGCGCGCGATCCGCGAGGGTTCGACCAAGCGCGTGCTTTCCATGCTGGAAGACCTGGCCAAACACGACAAGCATGAAGTGGCGGCGGGTGGCGACGCCATCAGCGACGTGACCGACGTGGTCGATGCCGACGACAAGGCCAAGGAAGGCAAGTACACCGCCTTCTACGGCGAGTTTGGCGCCGTGCTGAAAGAGGGCCTTGGCGAGGACTTCGGCAACCGCGAGCGCCTGGCCAAGCTGCTGCGCTTTGCCAGCACCACCAGCGACGCGGTCACCGTCGGTTTTGCCGACTACAAGGCGCGCATGAAGGAAGGCCAGGAGGCCATTTACTACAT
>DAOPUP010000053.1:0-10290 GCA_035350655.1 Acidovorax sp.
TCCAGATCCTGGAAGGGCTGGAGGCGGTGCGCAAGCGCCCCGGCATGTACATCGGCGACACCTCCGACGGCACCGGCCTGCACCACCTGGTGTTCGAGGTGGTGGACAACTCCATCGACGAAGCGCTGGCCGGCCACTGCGACGACATCGTGGTCACCATCCACTCGGACAACTCCATCAGCGTCACCGACAACGGCCGCGGCATTCCCACCGGCGTGAAGATGGACGACAAGCACGAGCCCAAGCGCTCGGCCGCCGAGATTGCCCTGACCGAGCTGCACGCCGGCGGCAAGTTCAACCAGAACAGCTACAAGGTCTCGGGCGGCCTGCACGGCGTGGGCGTGAGCTGCGTGAACGCGCTGTCCAAGAAACTGCGCCTGACGGTGCGCCGCGAAGGCAAGGTACATGTGCTGGACTTCAGCCAGGGCTTTGTGCAAAACCGCATCATCGACCGGGTGGATGGCGTCGAAGTCTCGCCCATGAAGGTCATTGGCGACACGGACAAGCGGGGCACCGAGGTGCACTTCCTGCCCGACACCGAAATCTTCAAAGAGAACAGCGACTTCCACTACGAGATACTGGCCAAGCGCCTGCGTGAACTTTCGTTCCTGAACAACGGGGTGCGCATTCGCCTGAAGGACGAGCGCAGCGGCAAGGAAGACGATTTCTCGGGCGCCGGCGGCGTGCGCGGCTTTGTCGAGTTCATCAACAAGGGCAAGACGGTGTTGCACCCCACCTCGTTCTACGCCGCCGGCGAGCGCCCGGCCGAAACCTATGGCGGCATCCCGGGCACGCACATCGGTGTGGAAGTGGCCATGCAGTGGAACAGCGCGTACAGCGAACAGGTCCTGTGCTTCACCAACAACATCCCGCAGCGTGATGGCGGCACCCACCTCACCGGCCTGCGCGCCGCGATGACCCGTGTCATCAACAAGTACATCGAAGAAAACGACTTTGCCAAGAAGGCCAAGGTCGAAGTGACTGGCGACGACATGCGTGAAGGCCTGTGCTGCGTGCTGAGCGTGAAGGTGCCTGAGCCCAAGTTCAGCAGCCAGACCAAGGACAAGCTGGTGTCGAGCGAAGTGCGCGCGCCCGTGGAAGACATCGTGGGCAAGCTCTTGACCGACTACCTGCAGGAGCGCCCCGCCGACGCCAAGATCATCTGCGGCAAGATCGTGGAGGCCGCCCGCGCCCGCGAAGCCGCCCGCAAGGCCCGCGAAATGACCCGCCGCAAGGGCGTGCTCGACGGCATGGGCCTGCCCGGCAAGCTGGCCGACTGCCAGGAAAAAGACCCGGCGCTGTGCGAGATCTACATCGTCGAGGGCGACTCCGCCGGTGGTTCCGCCAAACAGGGCCGCGACCGCAAGTTCCAGGCCATCCTGCCGCTGCGCGGCAAGATCCTGAACGTGGAAAAAGCGCGCTACGAAAAACTGCTCACCAGCAACGAAATCCTCACGCTGATCACCGCCCTGGGCACCGGCATCGGCAAGGCCGGCGGCAGCACCGGCAACGACGACTTCGATGTAGCCAAGCTGCGCTACCACCGCATCATCATCATGACCGATGCCGACGTGGACGGCGCCCACATCCGTACCCTGCTGCTCACCTTCTTCTACCGCCAGATGCCCGAGCTGGTCGAGCGCGGGCACATCTACATTGCCCAGCCACCGCTGTACAAAGTGAAGGCCGGCAAGGAAGAGCTGTATCTGAAGGACGCGCCGGCACTTGATGGCTTCTTGCTGCGCATTGCCCTGAACCACGCCAGCGTGACCACCGGCGGCGCCAACCCACAAACGCTGACCGGCGAGACCCTGGCCGAGCTGGCGCGCAAACACCAGGTTGCCGAGAGCGTCATCGCCCGCCTGGGCAACTTCATGGACGCCGAAGCCCTGCGCGCGATTGCCGATGGCGTCTCGCTGCAACTCGACACCGTGGCCGACGCCGAAGCCAGCGCCGTGGCACTGCAGGCCAAGCTGCGCGAGCTCAACACCACCGGCGCCCCCGCCGAAGTGGCCGGCGAGTTTGACGTGCGCACCGACAAGCCCCTGCTGCGCATCAGCCGCCGCCACCACGGCAACATCAAGAGCAGCGTCATCACGCAAGACTTCGTGCACGGCGCCGACTACGCCGCCCTGGCCGAAGCCGCCGAAACCTTCCGCGGCCTGCTGGGCGAGGGCGCCAAGGTGATGCGCGGCGAAGGCGACAAGCGCAAGGAAGAAAAAGTGGGCGACTTCCGCCAGGCCATGAAGTGGCTGATCTCTGAGGCCGAACGCTCCACCAGCCGCCAACGCTACAAAGGCCTGGGAGAAATGAACCCCGAGCAGCTGTGGGAAACCACCATGGACCCCAACGTGCGCCGCCTGCTGCGCGTGCAGATCGACGACGCCATCGAGGCCGATCGCGTGTTCACCATGCTGATGGGCGATGAGGTGGAGCCGCGGCGCGATTTCATCGAGACGAATGCGCTGCGGGCGGGCAACATCGACGTTTAATGACAAAAATCGGGGCTGCTCACGCGGACAGCTACAAAGGCTTGGAGCCCCCAAAGGCGCCAAGCCTTTTTCTTTGTCTGGCGGTACCCATCCGCCCCCGAAACACACCGCATCCTGCTTCTCGCCATGGGCGACAACGTCACGCCTCGCTGTCACTTCATCAGGCACAACGCGCTGCGCGCGCCCGTATCTGGCACGTAACCTGCTTTAACCCAGCATCTTGTATACATCCAGGTATTCATCATGCTGATTGGCTCATTGGAAGATTGGAAGCGTGCCTACGACGAAGGGGCGGACCCTGCAGTGCTGCTGGAGCAGCAGCGTGCAGGCTGTGCCCCTGGTGACGTGGCCTGGATCAGCATGGCCACGGCCGCACAGCTGCAAGCGCAGGTGCAGCAGCTCAAGGCCCTGGAACAGTCGGTCGGGCGCGATCAATTGCCGCTGTACGGCATTCCGTTCGCGGCCAAGGACAACATCGATGTGGCTGGCTTCACCACCACGGCAGCCTGCCCGGCGTTTGCCTATGAGGCCACGCAAGATGCGGTGGCCGTACAGCGCCTGAAGCAAGCGGGCGCCGTCGTGCTGGGCAAGACCAATCTGGACCAGTTCGCCACCGGCCTGGTGGGCGTGCGATCGCCGTATGGGGCGGTGCCCAACACCTTCGATCCGACACTGGTGTCCGGGGGGTCCAGCTCGGGTTCGGCCTCGGTGGTGGCGCGTGGCCTGGTGCCTTTTGCGCTGTCGACCGACACAGCGGGATCGGGCCGTGTGCCCGCAGGTTTCAACCAGATTGTGGGGCTCAAGCCCACCCCTGGTGCCGTCAGTGGCACCGGTTTGGTGCCCGCATGCCGCACGCTGGACTGCATTGGCATTCTGGCGTTGAACGTTGCCGACAGCGCCCTGGCGCTGTCCATCATGGAGGGGCCCGACGCGCAGGACGCCTATTCGCAGGCCCGCCCCGCCATCCCCAAGCACCTGCCCCTGGCGCAGCTGCGGGTCGCCATCCCTGACAAGCGCCAGCTGTCCGCCGATTACGAAGCCGCTTTCGCGCAGTTTGCGGACCGGCTGCAGCCCCAGGTCGCCACCCTGCAGACCCTGGCGTTCGACACGTTGTTCGAAGTGGCCAAGCTGCTGTACTACGGCCCCTGGGTGGCCGAGCGGGTGGTGGGCGCACGCAGCATGTACGAGCAGCAGCCCGAAGCGCTGCTGCCCGTGATTCGCCAGGTGCTGGACGTGCACCAGCGCTTCAATGCCGCCGATACCTTTGCCGCGCAATACCAGCTGCAGGCCCTGCAACAAGAAGCCGAAAAGATCTGGCAGACCTGCGATGTGCTGTGCGTGCCCACCGCGCCGCGCCACCCCAGCATGGCCGATGTGCAGGCAGAGCCGGTGGCCGCCAATTCCGAGCTGGGTACGTACACCAACTTCGTGAACCTGCTGGGCTGGTCGGCCATCGCCATTCCGGCCGCGCAGCTGCCCAGCGGTTTGCCGTTTGGCATCACCTTGATTACCCCCGGCTGGCGCGAACCCGATCTGGTGCGCTGGGCGCAGCCACTGGAAGCCCAGGCCCAGCTGACCGCGGGCGCCACAGGGCGGCCCACACGCACCCAGGGCGCGCTGCCGAGCTGGCACGTGCCCACCCAGGGCGAAACGATTGCGCTGACCGTGGTCGGAGCCCACCTGCGCGGCATGCCGCTGAACCACGAATTGCTGGCCTGCGGTGCCCGCTTTCGCGAGGCCACGCACACGGCCTCCCACTACCGCCTCTATGCCCTGCAAGGCACGGTGCCCGCCAAGCCAGGCCTGGCCCAGGCGGTCGAGGGTGCGGCGATTGCCGTGGAGGTGTGGGACATGCCGATTGCCAACCTGGGGCGCTTCGTGGTCGGTATTCCGGCCCCACTGGGCATTGGCAGCGTCACGCTGCAGGATGGCCGCAGCGTCAAGGGCTTCATCTGCGAAGGTGCGGCCCTGGCGAATGCCCAGGACATCACCCATTACGGGGGGTGGCGTGCGTATTGCCTGGCCCTGTGACCCTTTAATGCAGGCGCATGCCGTGATTGGGTACGCCCTGCACCACAAACCACATCACAACGCACCTTCACCAGGAGACACCCGTGGCACCCACCAGCCTCGCCAACATGGCCTACGACAAGCTGCGCCAGGCCTTCGACAATTTGCACTATGTGCCCGGCGACCGCTTCAGCGAAAGCGAAGTGGGCGCCCAGCTGGGCATGAGCCGCACCCCCGTGCGCGAAGCCCTGGTGCGCCTGCAGCGTGAAGGCTATATCTCGGTCCTGCCCAAGATGGGCTGGGTGGTCAACCGCATCGACTTTGCCGTGTTCGAGCAGCTGTACGACGTGCGCGCCGTGCTGGAGTGCGCGGCCGTGGACCTGCTGGTGCTGGCACCGGACCTGGAGCAACGCATGGCCGCGCTGTGCGCACTGTGGTGCGTGCCGCAGTCAGACCGCCTGGCGGACCCGCACGCGGTGTCCCTCATCGATGAACGCTTTCACATCGACGTGGTGGAGGCCAGCGGCAACCTGGAGATGGCACGCATCCACCGCGACATCACGGACCGCATCCGAATCGTGCGGCGCCTGGAATTCACACGCAACTACCGCATCGATGTGACCTACGACGAGCACAGCGGCATCCTGCACGCCCTGCTGCTGCGCGATGGCCTGCAAGCCAAGCTGCTGCTGCAAAAGCACATCCGCATCAGCCGCGACGAGGTGAAGAACATCACCTTGCACACCTTGCAAAATGCCAAGCCCAAAAGGGTGGAAACGACCGCCTGATCTGCGCTGACAGCGATGAAAAGCACGGACTGCCCGTCCGTGCTTTTTATTGGCCGCCCAGCACCAGCAAGGCCTGCAGCGCCACCCCCTGCGGGTCGGCCAGGGCATTCAGGATGCTGAAATGGTCGGCCCCCGGCACCGCCAGGCAGGTGCCCGGCGCTGCACGGCGGTGCTGGGCCAACGCCAGACTTTGCGCCTGCAGCTGCGCCAGTTCGGCCGTGCCGTAAGCCAGCACCAGCGGCTTGTCCACCACCGGCAGGCGCAAGGGGCTGAGCTGTTCCACCTCAGCCTGCGTCAGCTGCAGGGCCTGGTTCAGGTAGGTGTGGCGCACGGGCTCCAGCGCATAGATACCGCTGAGGCCCAGCCCCGCCACCACGCCGTCACAGGCCAGGCCCATGGCCGTCAGGTGCCCGCCCGCCGACCAGCCGCACAGCAGGATGCGGCCATTGCCGCCAGCTGCCAACGCCTGCTGGCGCACGGCGGCGATGCCTTGCTGCACCTCGTGCACGATCTGCGTGAGGCGGGCCTGGGGCGCCAGCGTGTAACCCATCAGGGCCGCATGCACCCCGCGCTGCAACGCACCTTCTGCCACAAAGCGGAAGGTGTTCTTGTGCCGCATCTGCCAATAACCGCCGTGGATGAACAGCAGCGTGGGCGCACCGGCATCGCCCGTCCAGTAATCGAGCAGCTGGCGTGGCAAAGGGCCGTAGGGCACATCCAGCCTGGCCTGGGGATGTGCCGCCAGGGCCGCGCTGCGCACTTCGAAGTCCGCCAGTTGCTGGGCGCTGTTGGCCACGGCCCGGGTGTTGTCATAGGCCGCATCCCGCACCGCCTGGGGCAGGTGGAGCAGGGGGTCCAGCATCAGGCGGCTTTCGCGTGGTGGGCCACGTGGCTGCTGAGCATTTCGGTCAGCTCCTGGCGCACCCGGTTGAACTCGGGCGCGGTGATGCAGCGGGGGCGCTCCAGCGGAATGCGGTAGTCGCGTTCCACACGGCCGGGCCCGGCGGTCATGACCACCACGCGGTCGGCCAGCAGCACGGCTTCTTCCACGGCATGGGTCACAAAGATCACGGTCAGTTTGGTCTTGGCCCAAATGTCCAGCAGCTCCTGCTGCAGCACTTCACGCGTCAGCGCATCCAGGGCGCCAAAGGGCTCGTCCATCAGCAGCACTTCACAGTCGTTGGCCAGGGCGCGCGCAATCGAGACGCGCTGCTTCATGCCGCCCGAGAGCTGGCTGGGGAAGTGGTCGGCAAACTTGGTCAGGCCCACCATGTGCAGGTAATGGTCCGCAATCTGCTTGAGCATGGCGTCCGGCAGCCCGCGCTGCTTGGGGCCGAAAGCGATGTTCTGGCGCACGGTGAGCCAGGGGAACAAGCCGTAGTCCTGGAACACCATGCCGCGGTCCGGACCGGGCTCGCCGATGGGGGTGTGGTACATCTTGGCCACGCCGTTGGACACGCTTTCAAAGCCGCCCATGATGCGCAGCAGCGTCGATTTGCCGCAGCCCGAAGCGCCGATCAGGCAGACGAATTCGCCCTTCTGGATCTGCAGGTTCACATCCTTGAGCGCGTGGATGGGGCGGCCATTGAGGTTGAACACCTTGCTGACATGGACCATGTCCAGGATGGGCGCGGCGGTGCGGTGGGCGAGGATCTCAGACATTGTGTTGCGGGCTCCACTTGAGCAGACGGTTGTTGAGGGCGACCAGCAAGCGGTCGGTGACAAAGCCGGTGAAACCGATGACCACCATGCCGGCAATCACCACGTCGGTGCGCGAGAGCATGCGGCCGTCCATGATGGCCGCGCCCAGGCCTTCGGGCACACCCGTCATCTCGCCCACCACGATCAGGAACCAAGCAATGCCGTGGCCCAGGCGCAGGCCATTGAAGATGGAGGGCATGGCCGCAGGCAGCACCACCTGGCGGAACATGGACGTGCCCTTGCAGCCCAGCATGGCCGCCGCTTCAAACAGGCGCGGCTCCACCGACTTCACGCCGAAGGTGGTGTTGATGACGATGGGAAAGAACGCCCCCAGGAACACCAGGAAGATGGCGGCGTTGGGCCCGACGCCAAAGAAGATCATGGACAGGGGCAGCCATGCCGTGACAGGCACGGGACGCAGCATCTGCAGCGTGGGGTCCACAAAACGGCGGATGGCGGCGTTCTTGCCGATGACCAGCCCCAGGGGAATGCCCACCAGCGCGGCCAGCGCAAAAGCCCCGTACACGCGCGTCATGGACTGCAGCCAGTGGGTCGGCAGGGTTTCGCTGAAGGCATCGTCGTAGATGCCGCCAAAGGCGAAGTCCCAGAGCATCAGGCCTACTGCCTGGGGCGAAGGCACCAGCATGGTCCCCGTGGCGCGCACCGCCACATCCCAGGCCAGCAGCAACAGCAGGGGCAGAACGGCGGGCAGCAGCCATGTCGTCATCCAGACACGGGCCGCGTTGGGCTGGGGCGGCATGACCAGTTCCGCAGGGGCAGGAGCGACGTGGCGGGCGGGGACGGCAGCAGGTGCAGCCAGCGCCGTGGGCACATGTGCATGGCGGTCCAGGGTAGAAGAAGACATGGCAGAAATTCCGAAAACGGGCAGGGGATGCGCAGCACGCATCCGGCAGCCTGGCTGCGCCGCGCGCAGCCAGGCCGGGCGGGCTTACCGGGGGTTGAATCCCGTCACGATGAAGCTGCTGTAGTCGGGCAGCTTGCGGATCTGCTTGCGCTCGAGCATCAGCGAGCCGTAGTACTTGCTGCGCGTGATCCAGTCTTCGTCGATCTTCCAGGTCAGCTCCACGTTGTCGGCCGCCAGGTTGGCCACATCGGCGGGCAGGCCCAGCTTGGCACCGGCCATCTGCACCAGCTCAGGGCGGTGGGCCATGGCGTACTCGGAAGCCTTGCGGTGGATCTCCAGGAACACCTTGGTCAGCTCTGCATCCTTCTTCACCGTATCGGCATGCGTGGTCATCACCATGTTGACCTTGCCGGTGGGCGTGCTGTAGGGGAACTCCAGCACCTTGCCCACACCACGAATCACGCTGATGGAGGGGCCAGGCTCGGCACCGACATAGGCGTCGATGTCGCCACGCTCCAGCGCACCGGCCATTTCGCTGAAAGACACGCGCACGGACTTCACGTCCTTGAGGGCCATGCCCTCGGCCTTCAGGCGGTCCAGGAACACGGCTTCCTGCGTGGAGCCGGGCAGGATGCCGATGCGCTTGTCCTGGAGTGCCTTGAAGCTGGCGATGCCGCTGTTCTTTCCCACCACCATCGCCATGCCGCCATTGCAGGTGGGGGCGACGATGACCACGGGTTCGCCTGCCGCAGCGCCCAGCGTGGCTGCCGCCAGGCCGTAGGTCCCAAAGTCCACGGACTTGGTCACCACGGCATTCTTGCCGTCGGTGGGCGTTTCAAAGGGAATGACTTCGATCTTGTAGCCCGCGGGCGTGAACTTGTCGTAGAAGTAGGGCGTGATGCCGTGGATGAGCTTGAGCGTGCCCACCTTGATCACCTTGTCTGCCGCCTGTGCGGGCATGGCGACGGACAGGGCCAGGGCGGAAGAGGTCAAAGAAGCAAGCAGGAGGCGGCGAGACAGCATGGTGTTTCCTTCGTTAAACAATGGCTGTGACAGTCAGGAACTGCTTGAATACATCCTTGTACACAAGCAGCACGGACGCTATTCAGCAAGCGTCGTGCCAGCTTGGCGATGGATGTTTTGGCGTCAACAGCCTGTGATTCGCCAACCAAATCCTGCACAAGGGTTTTGTCGCACCATTTGTGCACAGTCCTGCGTGCGCCATGCACCAGACTGGCATGCCTGCCAGCACCACCAGACCGCTGCCCTGCGACAGGGGGCATGGCGGGCAGCCACACCGGCCCATCTGCACCTGGGGATGCCAACACATGGCACACCGGTTTGCAGGCATGCACCCACGGCCTGCGAAGCGGGCGGCTATAGTGCCTGCCGCTGACGCCGCGCGCCTGGTGCCAACCTCAGCACCCAACGCCCCTATCTTCTTCAAGGCTTTGCCAAGCCCTGCGCCCCCGCCCCCATCCGCATGAAATCCCCCATCTCCATCGTCGACGTTGACCGCCTCGAAACCTGGAGCAAGTACAAGCCCGGCCTGTGCGACACCTGCGCGGCCAACTGCTGCACCATGCCGCTGGAGGTGCAGTTGTCTGACCTGGTGCGGCTGGGCCTGGTGGATGCGTTCGAGGCCGAACATGAGGAGCCCCGGCACATTGCCAAGCGGCTGCAAAAGGCGCGGCTGATTGACCACTTCAACCACAAGAACGTGGTCTTCACGATGGCGCGGCGGGCCAGTGGGGATTGCAACTTTTTGCACCCCACCACGCGGCTGTGCACGGTGTACGACCAGCGGCCCGACACCTGCCGCCAGCACCCACAGAAGAAGAGTCCCAAGCCAGGGTTTTGTGCCTATGGCCGCCGCACGGCCTGAGCATGCGTGGCTGCAGCGGCTGATGCATCCAGCGGCGGCCTTCTGACCACGCCAGCCCCACCCCATGCCCGCCAAAGCCTTGCCCACCATAGCCCCCGCCCGCTGCACCGGCTGCGGCTGGTGCGTGGCGGTGTGCCCGCCGCATGTGCTGTCGCTACAGGTGAAAGGGGTGTCGGCATGGGGGCCCAAGCGGGCGCAGTTGCACGATGCGCCGGGCTGCACGGGGTGCGCGCTGTGTGCGCTGCGGTGCCCGTTTGATGCAATCCGCATGCTGCGCATGGCGGGTGGGGCGCCGCAGCCGGATGCTTGCGCGTAAAAATCACAGTGAAAATGACCGAAAGCGCTTGATATACAAGCGCCTATTGCTATTAATTTCTTAAAACCATTGGCGTCTGGCTTGTAGCGCGGTGCCTGGTGCACCAGGCCGGCCCGGCCACCTTGCCGAGCCCGTGCCACACTCTCGCCCCTATGAGTTCTACAGAGTGGGCCCAAGCGGCCCTGCAGTCGTTTGATGCGGTGGTGCAGGCCACCGAGGGGTTTCGCAGCCGC
>DAOPUP010000054.1:0-10085 GCA_035350655.1 Acidovorax sp.
TTTTTCTCCAGTTGATCCAGGATGTCTTGCATGGTCGTCCTTTGGTGAATTCGGTATTGCTATTTAATTAATAGCTATAAGTGATTAATTTGATTGGGCTTGCAGCAAATTTCTTGCTGCAGTGGAGGCCGCGATGCGGCCTGCCGCTACATCAGCCTGCAAAGCGGGCAGCAGCGCCTTAACCTGGGGGTGCTGGCGAAACGCGAGCTTGAGACCGGCGTCGATGCGCTCCCACATCCAGGCCAGCGCCTGCTTTTCGCGCCGTACGGCCAGGCGGCCGTTGGCGGTTTGCAATTGCTGAAACTGCGTGACAGCGGCCCAGAAGGCGTCGACCCCCTGCCCCAGCAACGCGCTGATCTGCACCACTTTGGGGTGCCACTGCGTTTCGTTGTGGTGGGCGTTCTCGGGGTTGCCGTGCTGACTCAAGATGCGCAGGGATGAGGTGATTTGCGCCTCGGCCCGCGTGGCGGCGTTCTTGTCGATGTCGGCCTTGTTGATGACCACCAGATCGGCGATCTCCATCACGCCCTTCTTGATGGCCTGCAGGTCGTCGCCCGCGTTGGGCAGCTGCAGCAACACGAACATGTCGGTCATGCCATTGACGGCGATCTCGCTCTGGCCCACGCCCACGGTTTCGACAATGACCACGTCGTAGCCCGCTGCCTCGCAGACCAGCATGGCCTCGCGCGTCTTCTCGGCCACGCCGCCGAGCGTGCCGCTGCTCGGGCTCGGGCGGATGTAGGCCCTTTCGTGCACCGACAGGTGCTCCATGCGTGTTTTGTCGCCCAGGATGGAGCCGCCCGAGACGGTGCTCGAAGGATCGATGGTGAGCACCGCCACGCGGTGGCCCTGGCCAATCAGGTACAGGCCCAGCGCCTCAATGAAGGTGGACTTGCCCACGCCGGGCACGCCGCTGATCCCCAGGCGAAACGCCTTGCCGGTGTGCGGCAGCAGCTGCGTGAGCAGCGCGTCGCCTTGCGCGCGGTGGTCGGCACGGGTCGATTCGAGCAGGGTGATGGCCTTGGACATGGCGCGGCGCTGCACGGCAGCACTGCCGTGCAACATGCCCTCCAGCAACGCGCCTGGGTTCACGCCACCGCCTTGCGAATCTGCTCCAGCACATCCTTGGCGCTGGCGGGGATGGGTGTACCGGGGCCGTAGATGCCCTTCACGCCCGCCTCGTACAGATGCTCGTAGTCTTGCGCGGGAATCACACCGCCCACAAACACGATGATGTCGTCGGCGCCCTGGTCTTTGAGCGACTGGATGATGGCCGGCACCAGCGTCTTGTGGCCGGCGGCCAGCGTGCTCACGCCCACGGCGTGCACGTCGTTCTCGATGGCCTGGCGCGCGCATTCCTCTGGGGTCTGGAACAGCGGCCCCATGTCCACGTCAAAGCCCAGGTCGGCAAAGGCCGTGGCCACCACCTTGGCGCCGCGGTCGTGGCCGTCCTGGCCCAGTTTGGCAATCATCACGCGGGGGCGGCGGCCCTGGGCTTCTGCGAATTCGTTGATTTCGGTCTTGAGCTTGTCCCAGCCCTCGGCCGAGTCGTAAGCGGCTGCGTACACACCGGTCACCTTTTGCGTATCGGCGCGGTGGCGCCCAAACACTTTCTCCAAGGCATCGCTCACCTCGCCCACCGTGGCGCGCAGGCGCACGGCCTCAATCGCCAGCTGAAGCAGGTTACCCTGGCCGCTTTCTGCTGCGCTGGTGAGAGCGTCCAGCGCTTGCTGCACCTTGGCTGCATCGCGATTGGCCCTGATTTTTTCCAGGCGGGCAATCTGGCCGTCGCGCACCATCACGTTGTCGATCTGCAGGATATCGACGGGGTCTTCCTTGGCCAGCTTGTATTTGTTGACGCCGACGATCACGTCCTTGCCCGAATCGATGCGCGCTTGCTTTTCTGCGGCGGCGGCCTCGATTTTGAGCTTGGCCCAGCCGCTGTCCACGGCCTGCGTCATGCCGCCCATGGCCTCGACTTCTTCGATGATTTTCCAGGCGGCGTCGGCCATGTCCTGCGTGAGCTTCTCCATCATGTAGCTGCCGGCCCAGGGGTCGATCACATTGGTGATGTGCGTTTCTTCCTGGATGATGAGCTGCGTGTTGCGCGCGATGCGGGCGCTGAACTCGGTGGGCAGCGCAATGGCTTCGTCGAGCGCGTTGGTGTGCAGGCTCTGCGTGCCGCCAAACACGGCCGCCATGGCCTCGATGGTGGTGCGCACCACGTTGTTGTACGGGTCCTGCTCGGTCAGCGACCAGCCCGAGGTCTGGCAGTGTGTGCGCAGCATCAGGCTCTTGGGGTTCTTGGCGCCGGTGTCTTTCATGATGCGGCACCACAGCAGGCGCGCCGCACGCATCTTGGCGACTTCGAGGTAGAAGTTCATGCCGATGGCCCAGAAGAACGACAGGCGCCCGGCGAAGGCGTCCACGTCCATGCCCTTGTCCATCGCGGTCTTGACGTATTCCTTGCCATCGGCCAGCGTGAAAGCCAGCTCCAGCGCCTGGTTGGCACCGGCCTCCTGCATGTGGTAGCCCGAGATCGAAATCGAGTTGAACTTCGGCATGTTCTTGGCCGTGTACTCGATGATGTCGCCGATGATTTTCATCGAGGGCTTGGGCGGATAGATGTAGGTGTTGCGCACCATGAACTCTTTCAGAATGTCGTTCTGAATGGTTCCGGAGAGCTGGTCCTGGCGCACGCCCTGCTCCTCTGCCGCCACCACGTATCCAGCCAGCACGGGCAGCACGGCGCCGTTCATGGTCATGGACACGGAGACCTTGTCGAGCGGAATCTGGTCGAACAGGATCTTCATGTCCTCGACCGAATCGATCGCCACGCCGGCCTTGCCCACGTCACCGGTCACGCGTGGATGGTCACTGTCATAGCCCCGGTGCGTGGCCAGGTCGAACGCCACCGAAACGCCCTGCCCGCCCGCGGCCAGGGCCTTGCGATAGAAGGCGTTGGATTCTTCGGCGGTCGAAAAGCCGGCGTATTGGCGGATGGTCCAGGGGCGTACCGCATACATGGTGGCCTGGGGGCCGCGGATGTAGGGCTCAAACCCGGGAAGCGTGTTGGTGTAGGGCAAGCCCTTGAGATCGGCCGCGGTGTAGAGCGGCTTGACGGCGATGCCATCGGGCGTGATCCAGTTCAACGCCTCTGGATCACCCTGGGGGGCCGATTTGCTGGCCGCGAGGCTCCAGCGTTGCAGATCTCCGAAATCGTATGCCATGGTGTGTGTCCCTGTCGTAACCATGTTTACAATCTTCGCAAAAACAGAGACTATTGGCAATCACCATTACTAAAATTTCTGCGGATTCAGCATGTGAATTTGCAATGTTTGCAAATATGAGCAAGGCATTCATGGGCGTGCACCTCAAGACGCTGCGCGAGCAGCGCGGCCTGACCCAGGCGGCGCTGGCGCAGGCGCTGAAGGTGTCGTCCAGCTATCTGAACCAGATCGAGAACAACCAGCGGCCTTTGACCGTCAATGTGCTGCTGCGGCTGCAGGCGGCCTTTGGCATCGACCTGCAGCAATTTTCTGAAGATTCGCAGGCGCGGCAACTGGGCCAGTTGCGCAGCGTTTTGGCGGACATGCCCGATGGCGACCAGGTGCCGCTGGCAGAAACCCGCATCCTGGCGCAGCAACTGCCCGCCGCCACGCGCGTCCTGCTGGGCATGCACAAGCGCATCCGCGCGGCCGAGGAGCGCCTGTCGGTGATTGCGGAAAACACAGGCAGCGAGCACGCCGCGCATGCGGCCTCGGCGCCGATGCAGCCTTATGAGGAGGTGCGCGAGTTTTTTTACGCAGGCCACCAGCACCTTGCCTTGCTCGATGAGCAGGCCGAGCAGCTCTACCAGCAGCTGCAGCCACAGGCTGCCGATTCCCATGCCCCCCATGCGGCCCGGCTGGTGGCGGCCCTGGAACTGCGGCTGCGCACCAGCCACGGCATCACCGTGCGGCGCGAGCCCGGCTCGCCTGCGGTCGAGCAGCCGCTGCGCATACTGGAGCGCACAACCCACCAGCTGCGGCTGGCGGCCGGGTTGAGCGCGGGGCAGCAGGCGTTTCAGCTGGGCATCCAGCTCGCATTGCTGGAATCGGGGCCGACCATCGACGGATTTACCAACGCGGCAAACTTTGGCAGCGACGAAGCCCGTGCGCTGGCCCGCATCGGCTTTGCCAACCATTTCGCGGGGGCGTTGCTGCTGCCCAACCGGCTGTTTCAGGAGACCGCCGACGCACTGCGCTACGACATCGATTTGCTCGGTGAGCACTTTGGCGTGGGCTTCGAGACCGTGGGCCACCGCCTGTCGACGATGCGCCACGCCTATCCGCACAGCATTCCCTTCTTTTTCGTGCGGGTGGACCGCGCGGGCAATATGTCCAAGCGCCAGTCGTCGGTCGATTTCCACTTTTCGCGCACCGGCGGGACCTGCCCTCTGTGGAATGTGTACGACGCGTTCTCCGAGCCTGGCAAGATACTGACCCAACTGGCGCGCATGCCAGACGAGCGCACCTACCTGTGGATTGCGCGCACGGTGGAACACCGGCGCGGCGGCTACGGCACGCCCCGCCGCATCTTTTCGGTAGCGCTAGGCTGCGATGTGCGCCACGCCCACCGACTTGTCTATGGCGATGGACTGGGACTGGATGCGCCCGAACGCGCTGTGCCGATCGGATCGGGCTGCAAAGTCTGCGACCGTGAGAACTGCGTGCAGCGCGCTTTCCCCGCGCTGGGGCGGCCGCTGAACATCGACCCCAACGCACGACGTTTCGCCCCTTACGCTCCCGCTTCCTGAGTGGCCGCCGGTCGGGATCGTAAATACGCACTTGGAAGGGCCTTGAGCGGTCTGTCCGCAGCGCGCCCTGGCATGCTGCGGCCTGTTGGTGTCGGACCCGGCGTTGCGCCTTCCGTCCGCGCCGATGCATCCATTGCGTGCAGCCGGCACAGTCAACCTACACAGGGTTTTAACGGATTCGGCTACGCGTGAATCCCTCTAAGCTCGGTCACCATATGACTGCTCGATCTTGCTTTGCAGTCTTTTTTTGGAATTCTTCATAATTATTAATACAAAATAATTAATTCTTTTTTGTTTTGCCAGCCTCCATCGGCACGGACGGCCTGCCTGCGTTGGGCCACACGGTCTCGCACCGACGGCTTGCCATTGCCCGCAGCCTGGCACCAAGACCCGAGTGGTCCAGGATGTGTTCGCCCTGTCACTGTTTCTGTTTTTCTTCACCCCATGTCCAGTCACCCCCCCTCTGCGCCCCCGGCGCCGTCTCCGTACATCGCCCTCGAAGACCTCCCGCTCAAAGGCGTACGCGTGCTGGAGATATCGCACATGATCATGGGGCCCGCAACGGGCATGACCTTGGCCGATCTCGGCGCCGAAGTGATCAAGGTGGAGCCCGTTGATGGTGACCGTACGCGCCGCCTCAAAAGCGCCGGCATTGGCTATTTCCCCGTTTTCAACCGCAACAAACAAAGCTTTGCGGTCGATCTCAAGTCGGCAGAGGGCCAGAAGCTGGTGCAGGATCTGGCCGACAGGGCCGATATCGTGCTGGAGAACTTTCGCGATGACAGCCTGCAGCAATACGGGCTCGACTATGCGAGCGTTCGCGCGCGCAATCCCCGGGCCATCTATGTCTCGCTCAAGGGCTTTCTGAGCGGCCCATATAAGGAGCGCACGGCCCTGGACGAGGTGGTCCAGATGATGGGGGGAATGGCCTACGTCAATGGCGGTGATGACCGTCCGCAACGCGCCGCGCCATCGGTCAACGACATTCTGGGCGGCCAGTTTGGCGTGATTGGCGCGCTGAGTGCGTTGCACGAGCGCGCACGCACCGGCGTGGGCAAGTACATCCGAGCCGGCCTGTTCGAAACCAATCTGCTGCTCATGGCGCAGTTCATCACGCAGTTCGAGCTGACCGGGGTTCCCGTCCTGCCCTTTGGTAGCAAGCGTGAGCCGCCATGGGGCGTATACGACCTGTTCACCACCAAGGATGGCGGGCGTGTGTTCGTCGCCGTGGTCAGCGACACGCAGTGGCGCACCTTTGCCGCCGCCTTCATGCCTGCGGGCTGGGCGGACGATGCACGTCTTTTCTCGGCCGTTGACCGGGAGGCGGCACGTCCCTGGGTCGTGCCCGCCGTGGCAGAGGTCTTCAAAACCTGGAACAAGGCCGAGCTCTGTGAAGCGCTCGAAAAAGCCAAGCTGTCGTACGCGCCAGTGAACCAACCCCATGATCTGCTGCAAGACCCGCACCTCACGCAGGGCGGTGCCTTGATGCCGACGGTGCTCCCGACCGGGGAGCATATTTCCACGCCCACGCTTCCCCTCGAGTTCGATGGCCTCAAGGTGGGCAAACGGGCGGACCCGCCCAAGGTGGGAGAGCACACCGTGGCGATTCTCAAGGACCTCGGTCTGGACGACGAGGCGATCGCGCTGCTGCGCCAGCACGGAAAGATCGGCGGCTGACAGCCATCCGCCGCAACCAGACCCCACACAACTTACTTTGGAGACAAGCGCACTATGCAACGTCGAATTTTTACCGCGGCGCTGATGACCGTGGCGGCCTTTGCCCAAGCCCAGACACCGGGCGGCACCGGCAGCTTCCCCAGCAAGCCGATTCGCGTCATCATCCCAGCGACGCCCGGCGGCGGAACGGACTTCATCGGCCGCAACCTGGCTACCCACCTGAACGAAGCCAAGGGTTGGGTCGTGGTTCCAGACAACCGCCCGGGGGCGGGAACGGCCCTCGGACTGGCAGAGTTGGCGCGCGCAGCGCCTACGGGCCATGACATCGTGATCGGCCAATCGGACAATGTGTCGTTGATCCCGCTATTGATGAAAACGGCCTACGATCCCATCAAGGACTTGCAGCCCATTTCATTGATCGGTACCACGCCGATGGTGATTCTGGTCACTGCCGAATCGCCCTACAAAACCCTGGCCCAGCTGATAGACGCGGCGCGCAAGGAACCCGGAAAACTCAACTATGGGACATCCGGCACGGGAGGCTCTGTACACATCGCGATAGAAATGCTGCAAGCGGCCGCTCATTTCAAAATGCAGCATGTGCCCTACAAGGGGTCGAGCCCGGCCCTGGCCGACTTAATGGGCGGCCACCTGCCCGTGGCCGGCGCCTCTATCTCGTCCGCGACCAATCTCATTCAGAGCGGCAAGGTGCGCGCGCTGGCAGTGACTTCTGCCACGCGCAATGCCTCGTTGCCTGATGTGCCCACCGTGGCGGAATCGGGCTACAAGGACTACAGCTTCGTCACCTATTACGGTGTCTTCGCGCCCGCCGGCACGCCTGCCGACGTCGTCAAAACTTTGAACGATGCCGTGGTTCAGGTGATGGCACGCCCCGATGTGCGTGCCGCCTATGCCAAACAGGGCCTCGAGGCAAGCTCCACCACGCCGCAGGCTTTCTCAAACCTTATCGAGAAAGACATCGCCAAAGCCAAGGCGACAATTCAGGCGGCGAACATTCAGGTGCAATAAACAAAGCCATGGCTGAAATCGTCACCATCACCGAAGTCGGGCCGCGCGACGGACTACAACTGATCGCCCAGGCCGTTCCCACGGCGGCCAAAATGCAGTGGATCAAGGCATTGCACGCTGCGGGTGTCCGGGACATTGAGGTGGGCAGTTTCGTCTCGCCGCGTCTCGTGCCGCAAATGGCCGACTCTGCGGAGGTGGTGAAGCAGGCGTTGCAGATACCGGGGCTGAGCGTCTATGCCCTGGCCGCCAACCTCAAAGGAGCCATGGCGGCCTATGAAGCCGGCGCGCATGCCATCGTGATTCCGCTCTCGGTGAGCGACCGCCACAGCCGCGCCAATGTCAACAAAGGCACGCTGGAGCACATCGCCGCCATTGGCGACATCATCGAATGGCTGCGCTCGCAGCCACGGCCTGTGCGTGTCGATTGCGTGGCGGCGTCGGCGTTCGGTTGTTCCGTGGCAGGCCGCATTGCATTGAACGACGTGGTGGGCGCCGCCAGGGCACTGGCGCTGGCCGGTGCGGACCGCATCACCCTGGCAGATACCGTGGGCTATGCCC
The DNA here is from genome assembly GCA_035350655.1 of Acidovorax sp. Classification (GTDB taxonomy): domain Bacteria; phylum Pseudomonadota; class Gammaproteobacteria; order Burkholderiales; family Burkholderiaceae_C; genus Acidovorax. The sequence continues at coordinate 8,063 of DAOPUP010000054.1, forward strand.
ACCCGGGGTTGGTGCGGGATACCGTGCGCGCGGTGCAGGACGCGGTCGGCCAGAGACTGCACAAATTGCATCTCCATGACACGATGGGCCTGGGGATTGCCAACGCGTTGATCGGACTGCAGGAGGGGATTCGAGAGTTTGATGCGTGCATGGGTGGGCTGGGCGGTTGCCCGTTTGCCCCGGGTGCTTCGGGCAACATCGTCACGGAAGACTTGGTCTTCATGCTCGAAAGCATGGGGTACGCCACGCACATCGACCTTCCCGCGCTCCTGGCGGCCCGAACTGCGATTGCGCCGTATCTGCCCGTGGCTGCCCTGCATGGTGGCGTTGCCTTAGCGGGCATTCCGTCGACCTACCAGCCAACCAGCGAGGCGCCCCTGCCCGCGTGAGCGTCCGCTGTGCTGTGCAGGGGGCCAAAAGTCTCCTGCCACGGCCATCGGCATCAAGCACTGATATTCTCCGCGCATGAAGACCGTCTCGCTGCCCCGCCACGCGCTGTATGAGGAAGTGGCCGAACTGCTGCGCCAGCGCATTTTCCGCCGTGAACTCGAGCCTGGCAGCTGGATCGACGAGTTGAAGATCGCCGAGGAATTCGGCATCAGCCGCACGCCGCTGCGCGAGGCGCTCAAGGTACTGGCCGCCGAAGGCCTGGTCACCATGAAGCTGCGCCGTGGCGCCTATGTGACCGAAATGTCGGAAAAAGACCTGCGCGACGTGTACCACCTGCTGAGCCTGCTCGAAAGTGACGCGGCCGGCGCGGTGGCCGCCACCGCCAGCGCGGCGCAATTGGAAGAACTGCAGGATCTGCATGCCGAACTGGAGGCCGCTGCCGGCGAACGAGAGCGCTTTTTTTCCATGAACGAGCGCTTTCACATGCGGCTGCTGGAAATAGCCGACAACCGCTGGCGCAGCCAGATGGTCGCCGACCTGCGCAAGGTGATGAAGCTCAACCGCCACAACTCCCTGCTCAAACAGGGGCGCATCGAGGATGCGCTGAGCGAGCACCGCGCCATTCTGGCCGCCATGGTGGCGCGCGATGCGCAAAAAACCGTCGAGACCATGCAGGCGCATTTTGCGCAGGGGCTGCAAGCGGCGGCCTGATCGCGCAGCACCACCGCGCCCGCTGTGGCGGGTCACCGCATCTGAAACAACTCCTGGTGAAAGCGGCCCTCGGGCAGCCCCATGGCCGCGAGGTCTTTTTTCAGCGACTGGCCAAAGGCCGCGGGGCCACAGAACCAGATATCGGCATCCTGCCAGCCGGGCACCTGCTGGGTCAGGCGCGCCGCGTTCAGCTGGCCGTCGCGCTGGCTCCAGAGCACATGCAGCCGCACCCCAGCTGCCTGGGCATCACGGGTCATCAGCCCGATGGCATGATCGTCATAGACCGCCGTGGGATGAAACAGGTCAACGGTCTTGCCATCCGGCACCGCCGCCAGCGCTTTCATGCGGGCAATGAATGGCGTGATGCCGATGCCCGCGCCCACCCAGATTTGCCGCGGTTGCTCGCCCTGAAAATTGAAACGGCCATAGGGCCCTTCAAGCTTGACCACGTCGCCCATGTGAACGCACTTGCTCAGCGTGCGGGTGTAGTCGCCCAGGGCCTTGATGATGAAAGTGATGTGCCCGTCGCCCGTCCAGGCCGACGAGATGGTGTAGGGGTGCGGGCCCTCATCCACATGCAGGGTGAGAAAGGCGAACTGGCCCGATTCATGGCCTGCCCAGCGGCCTTTGCACAGGATGTCCACCTCGATCACGTCCAGCGATGCATGGTGCCTGATTCCCGCCACCTCGCCCACCACCTGGCGGCCCACCGCCACGCGCCGGAAAAGCACCATCAGCGCAGCCGCCGTGCCCGCAGCCATCAGCACTCCCATCAGAGGGCCCAGCAAACCGCTCCAGTAATCAAACTTCAGCAAGACCACCGAGTGCCACACCAGCGCCAGATAGGCCACCGACAGCAGGTGATGCGTCTTGAAGAAATGCCGGTAAGGAAACCACTTCACCAGCGCCAGGACCATCAGCA
>DAOPUP010000055.1:0-10002 GCA_035350655.1 Acidovorax sp.
CAACCGCCTTGTAAGCGGTAGGTCGTCAGTTCGATTCCGACAATCGGCACCATTTCCCTCGAACCGCCTGTTGATTCGCCCAGCTCCTTGGGGGTTTCAGGACTGGATCTTGAGGCGAATGGAACTTACATCCCATCCCCGGCTTCGCAAATGCGCCTGCAATGCGGGCAGCAATTGGCGTATTTTTGCTGCTGCCGCATTGCTTTTGACCAAAAGACACCAGCTGCTCCCGTCAATCGGACCTGCCTGCACTGTGGAGCGCAGTGCAGCGGGAATCAGCAGTTCAATGGCTCGAAGCCGTTCGCTGGAGTCCCGCGTGAGCGCCGCCAACTTCGCCAGTGTGGGAGACTCATCGCTGGCTTGCTGCAGTGTGATCGCGTAGTGGCGGCGGTTCATGGGGTTTGCGCCCGGGGCGCGTGGTCAACTCGGAGAGTCTTGGATTATCGCGGAGACCGGCGAGGGTGGGGGCTGACCAGCTGCCGCGTCGGTCGATGACGGGCAAAACAGCCAGCGGCTCCTTCACCGGCTTTGCCTGGGGGCTTGGTGGCTGGCAGCTAAAATGCCACGTCCGGAGTCTGCCGTCCGTTATTGCAGTGCTTGCAATCGCGTGCGGTAGGCCCACCTGAAATCAATTCATCTTAGGGGTTTCGGTCGCCTGACATGTTCATTGGAGCATGTGGGGCGGTCCTGTTCGCATGGCCACCAACTTCCTCACCAAACTTTTCGGCAGCCGCAATGACCGGCTGCTCAGGCAATATCGCAAGACGGTTGCACGCATCAATGCGATGGAGCCCGACTACGAGAAGCTGACCGATGATGCGCTGCGCGCCAAGACGCAGGAGTTCAAGGAGCGCGTCGCCAAGGGGCAGTCGCTGGACGATCTGCTGCCCGAGGCGTTTGCTGTGGTGCGAGAAGGCTCCAAGCGCGTCATGAAGATGCGCCATTTCGATGTGCAGTTGCTCGGTGGCATGGCATTGCACTACGGGAAAATTGCGGAAATGCGCACGGGCGAGGGCAAAACCCTCACCGCTACCTTGCCGGTCTACCTGAATGCACTTTCGGGCAAGGGCGTTCACGTGGTGACGGTTAACGATTACCTGGCCAATCGCGATGCGATGTGGATGGGCCGTCTCTATAACTTCCTGGGGCTCACGGTGGGCATCAACCTGCCCAACATGCCGCGTGAGGAAAAGCAGGCTGCCTATGCCGCGGACATCACCTACGGCACGAACAACGAATATGGCTTCGACTATCTGCGCGACAACATGGTCTACGAGGCGCGGGACCGCGTGCAGCATGGTCTCAATTTCGCCATCGTGGACGAAGTCGACTCCATACTGATTGACGAAGCGCGCACGCCGCTCATCATCAGTGGCCAAGCCGAAGACCATACGGCCATGTATATCGCCATGAACAAGCTCGTGCCTTTGCTGGTGCGCCAGGAGGGCGAGGCCGACCCGCGCACGGGTGAAGGCGTGACCAAGCCCGGTGACTTCACGCTCGATGAAAAGACCCACCAGGTCTTCCTGACCGAGCAGGGGCATGAATCGGCAGAGCGCATCCTGGCGAGCCAGGGCCTGATTGCCGAAGGTGCGTCGGTGTACGACCCCTCGAACATTACGTTGATGCACCATCTGTATGCGGCGTTGCGGGCCAATCACCTGTACCACCGCGACCAGCATTATGTGGTGCAGAACGGCGAGATCGTGATCGTGGACGAGTTCACGGGGCGCCTGATGTCGGGGCGCCGCTGGAGCGAAGGCCTGCACCAGGCGGTGGAGGCCAAGGAAGGTGTGTCCATCCAGGCCGAGAACCAGACCCTGGCTTCCATCACGTTCCAGAACTACTTTCGCTTGTACAACAAGCTGGCCGGCATGACCGGCACGGCCGACACCGAGGCGTACGAGTTCCAGGAGATCTATGGCCTGGAAACCGTGGTCATTCCGCCCAATCGCCCCAGCCTACGTGACGACCAGCTCGACCGTATCTACAAGACCACGCGCGAAAAATACGAAGCGGCCATCAAGGACATCCGCGAATGCCATGAGCGCGGCCAGCCCGTGCTGGTGGGGACCACCTCGATCGAGAATTCCGAAATCATCGACCAGCTCCTGACCAAGGAGGGTCTGCCGCACCAGGTGCTCAATGCCAAGCAGCATGCCCGCGAGGCCGATATCGTGGCCCAGGCCGGGCGCGCCGGCATGATCACCATCGCCACCAACATGGCCGGCCGTGGGACCGACATCGTGCTCGGTGGCAATATTGAAAAACTGCTGGCCGCCGTGGAGACGGACGAGTCACTGGATGAAGCCACCAAGCAGGCACGCATTGCTGAGGTGCGCGCCGAGTGGGCGCGTGACCATGAAAAAGTCAAGGAGCTCGGCGGGCTGCGCATCATTGCCACCGAACGCCACGAGTCGCGCCGCATTGACAACCAGTTGCGCGGCCGCTCGGGCCGCCAGGGCGACCCAGGTTCGTCGCGCTTTTACCTGAGCCTGGATGATTCGCTGATGCGCATCTTCGCAGGTGACCGCGTCAAGGCCATCATGGACCGCCTGAAGATGCCTGATGGCGAGGCCATCGAAGCGGGCATCGTCACGCGCAGCATCGAGTCGGCCCAGCGCAAGGTGGAGGCACGCAACTTCGATATCCGCAAGCAATTGCTGGAGTACGACGATGTGTCCAACGACCAGCGCAAGGTGATCTACCAGCAACGCAACGACATCCTGGATGCCGCCGAGCTGACGGACGTGATTGCCGCCATGCGCGAGGACTGCATGACGGACCTGGTGCGCATGCATGTGCCGCCAGAGTCGGTGGAGGAGCAGTGGAACCTGCCGGCCCTCGAGAAGGTGCTGGCCGACGAATGGCAGGTTTCGATTGCGCTGCAGCAGGAGGTGCAGGGCGCACACAGCATCACCGATGATCAAATTCTGGAGAAGGTGCTGCAGGCGGCGCATGCGGCGTTTGATGCCAAGATCGAGCAGGTGGGGCGTGACAACTTCACCCAGTTCGAACGCATGGTGCTGCTGCAAAGCTTCGACTCCAATTGGCGCGACCATTTGAGCGCACTGGACTATCTGCGCCAGGGCATCCACCTGCGCGGCTATGCGCAAAAGCAGCCCAAGCAGGAATACAAGCGCGAAGCGTTCGAGTTGTTCCGCCAGCTCATCGACCAGGTCAAGAACGAAGTCACCAAGATCCTCATGACCGTTCAGGTGCAGTCGCCGGCGCAGCTGGACCAGGCCGCGCAGGACATGGAAAACCGTGCCGAAAGCATTGCCAACGTGACCTACACGGCCCCGACCGAAACGGGCGAAGTGCAGACCACGGTGGATGCCCAGACGGTGGGGGTGCCCGAAGGCATACGCGTGGGGCGCAATGATCCTTGCCCTTGCGGCAGTGGCAAGAAGTACAAGCAGTGCCACGGCAAGCTGGCTTGATGCAATAGCACCAGAAGACACGGGCCGCGGCCCGTGTTTTCATTTGCGCGCCACGGTTTTCCGGATAATTCAACGCAGTTTTTCACAAAGGCCCCGCATGCCCGTCAATCTACTTGCCCCTGTTGCCGCCGATCTCCATCCGATTGCTGGTGTCCGTATCGGTGTTGCCGAAGCCGGTATCCGCAAAGCCCATCGCAAAGACCTCACTGTGTTCCTGCTCGATGAAGGTGCGAGTGTGGCGGGTGTCTTTACCCAGAACCGTTTCTGTGCGGCGCCCGTGCAGGTCAGCCGCGAGCATCTGGCCAACCTGGGTGGGGGCCAAGCCATCCGTGCCATGGTGATCAATACGGGTAATGCCAACGCCGGCACGGGCGCCGATGGCCTGGTGCGCGCGCGGGCCACCTGCATCGCCCTGGCGCGCCAGCTCAACGTGGCACCCGAGCAGATTCTGCCGTTCTCCACCGGCGTGATCATGGAGCCGTTGCCCCACGACCGCATCGAAGCCGGCCTGCCCGCCGCCATTGCCGACGCACAGCCCGGCCACTGGGCGCGTGCGGCGGAGGGCATCATGACCACCGACACCCTGCCCAAGGCCTTTTCGGCACAGGTGCAGATCGGTGGGGCCACGGTGTCCATCACCGGCATCAGCAAGGGGGCGGGCATGATCCGCCCCAACATGGCGACCATGCTGGGCTTTCTGGCCACGGACGCCTGCGTCCACCCTTCGGTGATGCAGCAGCTGGCGCGTGAGCTGGCCGATGGCTCTTTCAACCGTGTCACCATCGACGGCGACACCTCCACCAACGATTCGTTCGTGGTGGTGGCCACCAACAAGGCGGCGCATGCCCCCATCACCGCGCTTTCCAGCGCCGAAGGCCAGGCCCTCCAGGCCGCCATGCTGGGCGTGGCGAAAAAGCTGGCCCAGGCCATCGTGCGCGATGGCGAAGGCGCCACCAAGTTCATCACCGTGCGCGTGGAGGGCGGCAAGACGGCCGAGGAATGCCGCCAGGTGGCCTATGCCATTGCCCACTCGCCGTTGGTCAAGACGGCGTTCTACGCCAGCGACCCGAACCTGGGCCGCATCCTGGCGGCCGTGGGCTATGCCGGCATTGCGGACCTCGACCAGACCGGCATCGACCTGTACCTCGACGACGTGCATGTGGCGATCCAGGGGGGGCGCAACCCGGCCTATCGCGAGGAAGACGGCCAGCGCGTGATGAAGCAAAGCGAGATCACGGTGCGCGTGCTGCTGGGGCGCGGTGACGCATCCGACACGGTATGGACCTGTGATTTCAGCCACGAATATGTCACCATCAATGCCGATTATCGTTCGTGATTTGCTCTTTAATTTATAGCTAATAGTGCTTTTAAAATAAGGGCTACAAGCCAAAATGAACGAAAAATTTGAACATTTGATCGAGCGTGCCGAGCAGCTCATCGCACGCATCGAATCCGTCCTGCCGCAGCCCCTGGGCGCACCCGACTGGTCGGCTTCCATTGCCTGGCGCTACCGCAAGCGCAGCAGCGGTCATGGCACGCTGGAACCCGTGCGCCATGTGGCGGCCATGCAGCTGGCCGACCTCAAGGAGATCGATGGGCAAAAAGAAAAGATCGAGCGCAACACCCAGCAGTTTGTGCAGGGCAAACCGGCCAACAACGTGCTGCTGACGGGTGCACGCGGCACGGGCAAGTCCTCGCTCATCAAGGCCTGCCTGAACGCGCATGCGGCCCAGGGACTGCGTCTGATCGAGGTTGACAAGGCCGATCTCACCGATCTGCCCGACATTGTGGACGTGGTGTCGGGCCGGCCCGAGAAATTCATCGTGTTCTGCGACGACCTGAGCTTTGAAGACGGCGAGCCCGGCTACAAGGCGCTCAAATCCATCCTTGATGGGTCGGTGGCGGCGGCCACGCCCAACGTGCTGATCTACGCCACCAGCAACCGCCGCCACCTGGTGCCCGAGTACATGGCGGAAAACCGCACGTACACGCACACCGACGATGGCGAGGTGCATCCAGGAGAAGCGGTCGAGGAAAAAATTTCCCTGTCGGAGCGTTTTGGCCTGTGGGTGAGCTTTTATCCGTTCAGTCAGGACGAGTACCTGACCATCGTGGCCCAGTGGCTGTCGTCGCTCGGCGTGTCGGCCGCCGCCATAGCGGCGGCCCGTCCTGAGGCGCTGGTGTGGGCCCTGGAGCGCGGCTCGCGCAGTGGGCGCGTGGCCTACCAGTTTGCGCGCGACTATGCGGGGCGGCACAGTGGCTGAAGCGGTTCGTTCCACAGTCGCTGGCGCAGCTGACCGCAAGCACACTGAGGTGGCAGTGGGCATCCTGCTGCGGGCCGATGGGGCCATGCTGTTGTCCACCCGCCCGCCCGGCAAGCCCTATGCCGGGTACTGGGAGTTTCCAGGTGGCAAGCTGGAAGCGGGCGAAACTGTGGAGCAGGCCCTGCGCCGTGAGCTGATCGAAGAGCTGGGTGTCACCATTGGCGCCGCCAGCGTTTGGAAGGTGACGGAGCATGACTACCCGCACGCCCTGGTGCGCCTGCACTGGTGCAAGGTGTGGGAATGGTCAGGGGAATTCGAGATGCGCGAAGGCCAGACCATGTCCTGGCAGCAGATGCCTTTGAGCGTGGCGCCTGTTCTGCCGGGGGCCTATCCCGTGTTGCAATGGCTGGCCGAGGAGCGCGGTCAGCAGCTGTCGCCTTGATTGCTATTTAAATAGTAGCAATAGGCCATTGAAAATCAATGGCTGGCGCGTGATTCTAGGGATATTTTGGGGCTGCTGCCCGCCGCCATCAGTGCTGCTGGCGGGGGTCGCCGTAGGGCGCATCGTCGGGTGGTGCCTCGGTCGGCATACGAAAGTCTTCGCTGGCCCAGGCACCCAGGTCCATCTGCTTGCAGCGCTCGCTGCAAAAAGGCCGGAAGGGATTTTTGGGGCTGTAGAGGCTGTCGCCGCCGCACTGGGGGCAGGTGACATGGCGGGTGATTTCAACCGGTGCAGGGCTGCTGGCCATTGGCAGGTCTCCTTCAGGCACAGAGCGTGAGCTCGAACGCGGCATCTTCGCTGCAGGACTGCAAGCGCCCATCGGCGTCCTGGCGCATGAGGCGCACCGACACAATCAGGCGATTGCCGCTGATTTCCGGAATCAACTCGAGCGCGGGGTCGATGCGCAGGCGCAGCAACTGGAATGTGCGGCCCTGCGGCAGGTTTTGCTGGAACTGGCCGCGTTCGGCTGCCACCTTTTGGGGCACACCACTGTCACGCAGCAGTTTGAGCAGCACGTAAATGCATTCCGCCAGGGGCGCGAGGGTGGAGGTCCATTGCTCCAGCGCTTGCTGGCGCACTGCCACATCCTGGTGCTGCCAGGCGTAGTAGGCCGGCAGATCAAAGCCGCAGGTGCCACCGGGTATGCCCATGCGGCTGCGGATGCTCATCAGCCAGTCGTTTTCGGTCAGGGCATGCCCCGACTTGCCGGTCTGGTGGTTGAGTGCTGTAAAGCAGTGGTCGAGTTGTGCCACCACGGCATCAAGCGCAGCCTCGGAAATGGACGGGTTGCCCCGGTAGCAGTCGAGTTGGTGCTTGTGTTTCTCGATGTCTTTGAGAACGTCGGATTTCAGGTCGGCACGCGCCGCCACATCCATGATTTCAAAAATGGTGACCAGTGCAAAGTGATGGTCCAGCGGATGCTGGCGGGGAATCAACTCACCGAGCCGGCGAAAAAGCTGCTCGAGCCGCAGGTAGGTTCTGATGCGTTCGTTAAAGGGGTATTCGTAAAGGATCACGCTGGCGGATTCCTGGGGGCTCAGTGGATGTTCTGACGCCGGCGGCGCACGGCATGGAAAAGCGGCACAAATAGGCTGGGCTGCATCATAGCCCGAACCAGCGTGCGACTTGCGCTGCTTGGCGGCGCAGCGTCTCCAGATTGATGCCATCGTTCAGGATGACGACATCTGCGGCTGCCCGGCGGGCTTGGCGGGATGCCTGCGTTTGCAGTATGGCTTGCACGGCGGCACGCTGTAGTCCGCTGCGCGCCATGACGCGGTGGATTTGCGTTTCGGTGCTGCAATCAACCACTACCACGGCGTCGAGCTTGCGCACCCAGCGGCCCGATTCCACCAGCAAGGGAATATCGAAGACGATGGCGCGGTGCCCCGCGGCGGCGGCGTCCAGCGCCTGCTGGTCGCCAAGTTTTGTCACCCACGGATGCACAATGGCTTCGAGCTGGGTGCGTGCCTGGGGGTTGGCAAAAACCAGTGCGCGCATGCGGGAGCGGTCCATGGCGCCAGTGGCGTCGATGGCGTCCTGCCCGAAGGTGGCGCGAATGTCTGCTATCGCAGCGCCACCGGGCGCAGTGACGCCACGAGCAATCGCGTCCGCATCAATGAGCGCTGCGCCACAGGACACCAGCATCTGTCCCAGCGTGCTCTTGCCGCTGCCCATGCCCCCAGTCAGGCCCACGTGCATCGGCCTTTGCATCGTCACAATCCGAGCAGTCCCAGCACCGTGTGCAGGATGGCTTGGGGGCCAAACACCATGGCCGTCAGACCGGCGCCCACGAGGAAGGGTCCAAAGGGTACATAGCCGCCTTCACGCAGCTTTTTGAAGACCTTGAGGCAGATTCCCACCAGTGCACCGATCACGGAAGCCATCAGGATGATGGGGGCCAGTGCCTGCCATCCAAACCAGGCCCCCAGGGCTGCAAAAAGCTTGAAGTCGCCGTATCCCATGCCCTCTTTGCCCGTCGCGAGCTTGAAGGCCCAATACACCAGCCACAGGGATAGATACCCCGCTGCGGCACCGACCACCGAGGACGACAGGGGAATGTCGATCCACCCACCCGCCGACGAGATCAATCCCGCCCAGAGCAAGGGCAGCGTGATGTCGTCGGGCAGCAAGGTGGTGTCCCAGTCGATGAACGCCAGGGCCACCAGGGCGGCCGAAAAACCGCACCAGGCCAAGCCCGTGGGCGTCAGACCCCATTGGTGTGCACAGAAAGCGAACAGCACTGCAGTCAGAATCTCGACCAGCGGGTAGCGCGCGCTGATGTGAATATGGCACTCCGAGCAGCGCCCGCGCAGAAACAGGTAGCTCAACACCGGTATGTTTTCATACCAGCGCACCGTATGCCCGCACGACGGGCAGCTGGAGCGGGGTGTCCACAGGTTGAAGGTCGCCTCGGTGCTCGCCGTCGGCGGGGCGTGCATGCCGGCCGCGAATGCCGCATGCTCCTGCGCCCACTGGCGCTCCATCATCTTGGGCAAACGGTAGATCACGACATTGAGAAAGCTGCCCAGCAGCAGGCCCAGTACACCCGCGATGGCGGAATCGGCCCAGACATCCACACCCATCAGACCACCTGACCGAGCTTGAAGATGGGCAGGTACATCGACACCACGATGCCACCAATCAGAGTGCCCAAAAATACGATAATGATAGGTTCCATCAGGCTGGAGAGGCCGGCCACCATATCGTCCACTTCCGCTTCATAAAAGTCGGCTGCCTTGCCCAGCATATGGTCGATTGATCCCGACTCTTCTCCGATGGCGCACATCTGTAGCACCATGGACGGGAAAATATTGGCATTGCCCATCGCCGCAGTCAGGCTGGTTCCGGTGGAAACCTCCTGCTGAATCTTCTCGGTCGCCATCGAATAAACCGAATTGCCTGCGGCGCCCCCCACGGAATCCAGGGCCTCCACCAAGGGCACGCCAGCGGCGAACATCGTCGAGAGCGTACGGGTCCAGCGGGCCACGCAGGACTTGTCGACCAGCGCGCCAAAAATGGGCAGGCGCAGCATCAGCCGATCCATGAACATCTGCACTTTTTCACTGCGGCGCCAAGCCTGCATGAAGAAGTAAAAACCGCCGCCCACCACGCCAAAAATCAACCACCACCACTTCACGAACACCTCGCTGATCGCCATGACGAAAAGGGTGGGCGCGGGCAAGTCCGCGCCAAAAGAGGTGAATACTTCCTTGAAGGCCGGAATCACAAAAATCATGATCACGGTAACCACCACAAACGCCACGACCACCACAGAAATCGGATACATCAGCGCCGATTTGATCTTGGACTTGATGGCTTCGGTTTTTTCCATGTAAAGCGCCAGGCGGTCGAGAAGCGCTTCCAAAATACCTGCAGCTTCCCCAGCCTCGACCAGGTTGCAATATAGGCTGTCGAAATACAGGGGGTATTTGCGGAACGCGCCGTTCAGCGACGTACCCGTCTCGACGTCCGACCGTACATCGTTCAGGAGCTTGGTCACGCTGGCATTGGTGTTTCCGCGGCCCACGATGTCGAAGGCCTGAAGCAGTGGTACACCGGCCTTCATCATGGTGGCCAGCTGACGGGTGAACAAGGCAATATCTTTGGGCTTGATCTTTTTGCCCGAGCGCATGCGGCGCTTCTTGATCTTGGTGGGGAAAATGCCCTGGCGCCGCAGCATGGCCTGCACCTGGTTGTCGCCGACCGCTCGCGTTTCTCCGCGGACCACCTTTCCGTTGCGGTCTTTTCCTTCCCACTCAAAGACGAAGTCCTTGATATCGCGTTTGGATGCTGC
>DAOPUP010000056.1:0-9902 GCA_035350655.1 Acidovorax sp.
GCACCGTGGGCTACGAGCTGATGTGCGCGCTGGCGCCGCGCGTGCCCGTGGCGGTTGGCTGAATGGTGACAAACCTGAATGGAGAAAATGGGTCACTCAAGGAAACTCTGCATAACTCCCGTCTTTGTGTGCTTGACGTAAGACTGCTTTGGCATCATTGATCCCATGCAACAAGCCGTTTTTTGTCTGAACCTGAGCGTTAAGAAAACCCGCAAGCGCGAGTTTCTGGCCTCAGACAATGGGGGTTAGATTCGATTTCCGCGTTACTTCAACCAGCGCCAAGATTCTCAATACCAGCATTGAAAGCTATCAAATCAGGGGCTCTTGTCGCTACCAAGCGGCTCGCTGATCCGCTTGGCACTGGGCCAGGCGCCGGTGTTCAGGAGCTTGTCGGCTTCCTGCTCCAGGATCTCGCTGACGCGGTTGGCTGCGACTGAACCGATGGCGGCGCGAGGGCGGACGATGCACAGCTTCCAGTTCATCAGGGGGGATGAGAACGGAATGGCCTCGATCTCCCCGGCCTTGATAGCGCCCGACCAAGCGCTGGGGCTGAACACTGTGAAGCCCATGCCCTGCTCGACCATGCCGCGCACGGTGTGGGTGCCGTCGGCCTCATAAATGATGTTCGGGCGAACGCCATTGCCCGCGCACAGGCGATCCACCAGCACCCGAACGCTGTTGGGTCGGCGCGGCAAGATCAATGGCAGGCGAGCTAGGTCGGCCAGGGTGCAGACGGCGGGCACCGGCTCTGCCAACTGCCTGCGAAGGGGCGGCGGTGGGGCCAGCAGGCACAGGGGCTCCATCAGAAAAGGCTTCACCAGAAAATCTGGCCCCAGCTCGGGGTTGAACACCAGGGCGATGTCGGCCACGCCTTCCAGCAGCCAGGTGTGCACATTGGCGGGGGTGCCTTCATGGATGTGCAGGGCCACCAGGGGCAGCTCCTGCCGGCAGCGGCGGAGCAGCGGCGGCGCCAGCAGGCTGCAGCTGCGCTGGGGCATGGCGATGTGCACGACCCCGCTGGGGGTTTGCACATGGTTGGAAAGGTTGCGCTCAATGTCGATGACCTCGTCCACCACCTGTTGCGCGCGGGGCAGAAAGCCCTGGCCGGTTTCCGTCAGCACCACGCCCCGTGCGCGCCGCTCGAACAGGGCCGCGCCCACGCGGTGCTCCAGCCGCTGCACACGCTTGCTCAGCGCCGATTGGGCCACGCACAGGCTGGCGGCTGCCTTGGAAAAACTGCCCAGCTGAGCCACTGCCACAAAAGCCCGCAGGTCTTCAAAAATCACGCCGCTCTCCCGAATGCCTATGAAGGTCGAGATTGTCGGCGCTGTCTGCATGGTGTGCTCAGCTTCTGGCGGACAACACCCGGCCCTCGCAATCGCCAAAGCCGATGCGACGGGCGCTGGGGCCTTCGCAGTAGCCGCGCAAGACGACGCGGTCGCCGTCATCCAGGAAACGGCGCTGCTCGCCGTTGGCCAGGTGCACGGGCTTGGCACCCCCCGCCGTCAGTTCCAGCAGGCAGCCGCCTTGGTTGGATGCCGGGCCCGATTGCGTGCCGGTGCCCAGCAGGTCGCCCACCTGCAGGTTGCAGCCGTTGCTGGTGTGGTGGGCCACCATCTGCGCCACGGTCCAGTAGGCCGCATCGCGGAAATGGCTTTGCATCAGGCGCTCGGACTCGGCCATCTGGGGGGTCTGCAGCCAAACCTCCAGCGTCAGGTCGATGCCGCCCGCCTGCGCATCGGCGGCATCGTGCAAGTGGGGCAAGGGCGCAGGGTCGCCGTCGGCGCGCACCGGGGCGGCCAGGCGGAACGGGGCCAGGGCCTCGCGGGTCACCACCCAGGGGGAAATGCTGGTGGCAAAGTTCTTGGCCAGGAACGGGCCCAGGGGCTGGGACTCCCAGAGCTGCACATCCCGGGCAGACCAGTCGTTGAGCAACACCAGACCAAACCAGTGCTCACCCGCCTGGGCGATGGGCACCGGCTCGCCCAGAGCGTTACCGCGGCCCACGAACACGCCGACTTCCAGCTCGTAGTCCAGGCGCTGGCTGGGGCCGAATGCGGGTGTCACCCCATCCGTGGAGAACTGCCCCAGCGGCCGGCGCACCGGTGTGCCGCTGGGCACGATGCTGGAAGTGCGGCCGTGGTAAGCAATCGGCACATGTTTGTAGTTGGGCGTGAGCGGGGCGTCGGGACGGAACAGGCGACTGGCCTCGCGGGCATGGTGGATGCCGGTGAAGAAATCGGTGTAGCCCCCAATCGTGCAGGGCAGGCCCATGGTCGCCTCCGACTGGGGCAAGAGGCAGGCTGCCAGAGCGGGTGCCCAGGTACTGCCCTCGGTCAGGGCCTCGGACAGGGTGGCGCGGGTCTGGTGGTGCAGGCGTGGGTCGAGCGCCATGAAATCTGCGAGGTCTTCCCCGGCCAGGCTGGCATGGACCGGCATGCCCGCCGCGTGGGCGCCAGCCAGGTCCAGCACCTGGTCGCCAATGGCCACGCCCAAGCGCCAGCGTGCCTCGCCCGCACGGCGAAAGCGCCCGTAGGGGAGGTTCTGGATCGGAAAGTCGGTGTGCTCAGCATTGGCCGAGGCGACCCAGCTGCGGCGCTGGGGGTCGTGGGTAGCGTTCAAAGTCGGCATGCTCTCAATCCATGGTCAGGTTGATGGCCTTGATGAGCTCGCCGCCAATGCGGGCCTGCTCCTGGAAATGGGCGCGCGTCTCTTGGGGGGTGGTCGCCACCAAGGTATTTCCGCCGGCTTTGGCCAGGAAGTTCAGCACCTCAGGGTCGCGGCTGGCCTTGGCGTAGGCCTCGTTGAGTTTCTGGATGGCCGCGTCGGGCGTCTTGGCGGGAGCGACCAGTGCATGCCAGTAGCTGGAGTCAAAGCCAGGTACCCCGCCTTCGGCCACGGTAGGTGTATTGGGCAGCATGGCATTGCGCGTGCTGCCGGCCATGGCCAACGGCTTGATACGCCCGGTTTCGGCGTGCTGCTTGGCGATGGTGGTGCCGACGAACATCAGCTGCGTTTGGCCGGCCAGCACGTCGTTCAGGCCCGGGCCTTCGCCCTTGTAGGGCACATGCAGGATGTCCAGCCCCGCCTTAAGCTTGAGGGCTTCCATCGCCAAGTGGTGCGGCGTGCCATTGCCGGCCGAACCATACTGCAGCTTACCGGGGCGGGCCTTCACATAGGCCAGCAGCTCGGGCAGCGAGTTCACGCCCAGCGAAGGCGACACCACCAGCACCAGCGCACCACGCAGGGTCAGGCTGATGGGGGCAAAGTCTTCCAGCGGCGCATAGGCCAGCTTCTTGTACAGGAAGGGGTTGAGCGCAAAGGTGGTGTTGTCGCCCCACAGCAGGGTGTAGCCGTCGGGCGCGGCGCGGGCGACTTCGGAGGCACCAATCACCGTACCGCTGCCGGGCTTGTTGTCCACCAGCACGGACTGGCCGAGGTAGGTGGTCATGGCCTTGGCGACCACGCGGGCCACGGCATCGGAGCCACCACCGGCCGCATAGGGTACGACGATGCGGATGGGTTTGCTGGGGTAGTCGGCCTGGGCAAAGGCGGCAGGGGCGCAGAGCACCGAAGCCAGGGTGGCGGTGAGCAGGCGGCGGGTGAGTTTCATGGTTGTCTCCTTTTGTTGTGATGGTTGACGAGGGAAAAACGATGGCACGTATCAAGCCAGCGGCTTGGTAGCACGCTCGGCGATCAGGCCCAGCACGCGGCGGGTAGCGGCCAGGTCGGATTCGGACACGCCTTGCAGCAAATCGGCCTCAAAGGCTTCGACGTGCTGGACGATGGCCTGCGCGCGCTCGCGCCCGGCAGGGGCCAGGTGGTAACGGCCCGCGTCATCCCGGGTGAGTTGGCCCTGTTCGCACAGTCCGGCCAGGGTGTCGTCGGCATCGCGGCCGCCCAGGTAGGCCAGGCGCTTGAGGTCTTCGGTCGTGTGCGGCTGGTCGCGCAACCAGCCGTAGATGCGAAATTGCGCCACCGACAGGCCCGCGGCCAGGCGGTGCCCCAGGAAGCCCTGGGACATGCGGTTGCTGGCGTGGTGCAGCAGGCGCAGGATGGTGCCCTGGCTCACGTCGTAGGCCACGGCCACCGGTGCAGCGTTTGGGTCGGCCTGCAGGGCTTCGGGATGCTCTTGCGTGACTGCGTAGCGCCCCTGGGTGAAGAGCAGCGGCTCGCCCGCAAAGCGGGCATAGCGATCGACCCGCCCGATCAGGAGCAGGTGGTCTCCGCCCTCGATCACCTCGTGCAGCGTGCACTCCATGTGGGCAATCGCACCGTGCAACAGGGGTGCGCCGCAGGTGCCCGCCGTCCACGGCGTGGCACCGAACTTATCCCCTTTGGACGAGGCAAAGCGGTTGGACAGCTCCACCTGGTTGGCGGCCAGCACGTTCACCGCGAAATGCCCGGCCTCTTTGAACGCCTGCAGGCTGCCCGACTCGCGGCGGATGGACCAGAGCACCAGCGGTGGGTCGAGGGACAGAGCGGCAAATGAATTGACCGACATGCCGACGTTCTGCCCGGCGTGGCAGGCCGTGATCACCGTCACGCCGGTGGCGAACTGGCCCAGGCTGCGGCGAAAGGCACGGCCATCGTCGGCGGGATTGCCGGCTTCCAGGGGGGGCATCAGGGTGCGCATCGTGCTTCCTTCCTCACAGAGGTTGATCGAGGTGGGCGACCATGTCGCACTGCAGGGCCATGCTGGCGGGCAAGGTGTTCGAGACGATCACGTGGCGCGCCGGGCGCGAATCCGGGTCGGGAAACGCCGCCACCCAATGGGTGTTGAGCAGCTCGCGCGAGGTCTCCGGGCGCAGGAAGAAGGTCATCTTCAACACATTGGCAAAGCTGCCGCCGGCGGCTTCCAGGATGCGGCGGGCGTTGTCGAACATCAGCCGACACTGGTCCTCGACCGCTTCGGGCACCTTGCCGGTCTCGCGCACGGTGCCGAAGATGGCACCCGTCATCAGCGTGTGGCCCATGACGGTGGCCGCCGGCACCGGGTTGTTACCGTGGGAAAACCCCTCGATGTAAATGCTTTTGCGCATGGCTTGTCTCTGGTGTGAAAGGGATGGCGGGTCGGGGCGACGAGAGGGGGCCGGGCCGCTCAGGCCTGGGCCTGCAGTGCCAGCAGGCCGTAGCCCGTCAGCATCGGGCCCCAGTAAAAGCGCTGGATGGGCTTCAGGGGCCGGGCCTGCGTGGACAGAGCGCCTCGCATGGCCAACCACATCATCATCTCTCCCTCGGCACCGCCACGCTGCATGTAGTCCGCGTGGCTGGCCTGGGCCAGCACCTCGGGTCGGTCCACCAGCAGGTCCAGGAAGCGGTTGTCCCACTCGGGGTTGACGAAGCCAAAGTCCGGTCCGTGCAGCTGGTGCGACAGCCCCCCGGTGGCCGCCACGACCACGCGTGCATCCTTGTCGTAGGACTGGATGGCCCGGCCCACGGCCTGGCCGATGCGCCAGCAGCGCTGGGGCGTGGGCATGGGCTCGCGCAGCACGTTCACGTTAATGGGAATCACCTTGAACGGCCAGGGCGGCGAGGCGAGCAGCGGCAGCACCGACATGACGCCATGGTCCAGCGCGATTTCCTGGCAGATGGTGAGGTCGAATTCGTCGGCCACCAGCGAGCTGGCCAGGTGCCAGCCCAGGGCCACGTTGCCGGGTACCGGCGGGAAGTCACGGGGGCCGTCGCCTTCGTCGCACACCGGCATGGTTTCGGCAATGCCCATTGCGAAGGTGGGGTAGTTGCCGAACTGGAAGTGGTTGAGGTGGTCGTTGTAGAACATGACCACCGTGTCCACCCGCTGGTCGGCCAGCCACTGCTTGACGGGGCCGTAAGCGTCAAAAAACGGCTTCCATTCGGGCCGCTGTTGGTGCCCTTGGTCCCAGGCGTGGGCAATGGACGGTGCGTGGGACGAACCAATGCCGCCAATCAGAATTCCCATGGCTGCCCCAGGTTGGCGCGTTTGCGCTCGGTGATGAAATCTTGCGCACTCTGGCCACGTCCGAGCGCGCCCAGCTCGACCAGGGTGACGCCCCAGGCCCGGCAGACCTTGGCCACGGCTACCGTGGCGGCGCCGTGGTCGAGCATGGCGACAAAGTCGCGCCGGCGCAGCATGTTCTTCTCCAGTTCACTCAGGCCACTGTCCCGCAGGCAGCCCTCCAGGTCGTTCACCAAGGCTTCGCGCTGGCGGGCGTGGCGCATGCTGCACAAAAAGCGCGTCAGCGGGTAGCCGCGCTGCGCGCGTTCGGTGGTCATGCGGCACAGGCCACGAATCGGGGCTGCGGGGCCCAGCAAGGTGTCTTTGTCCATGGGGGCTTTCCTTGGGAAGTCGTCGTCAGGCCGTCAAGCCTTGAAGCCGCGCACCAGATCGGCGGCGGCCTTGCCAAACAGCGACAGGTCGTTGCTGACCATCACGAAGCCAAAGCCCCGCTCCTGCGCCTGGCGGGCGGCAGCGGCATCGCCCACCGCCGTGCCCACGGGCACACCGCGCTGCTTGGCGGCGGCCAGCAGGCCGTCGATGAGCACTGCGTTGTCGGGGTGGCTGGCGAGCTTGCCGCTGGACAGGGCCAAGTCGCCGGGGCCGACAAAAGCGGCGTTGACGCCGGGCGTGTCCAGGATCTCTGCTGCCTGGCGCAGCGCGGACTGGTCTTCCAGCTGCACGCCCCGGAACACGCCCTCGTTGCCTTCGCGCACATAGTCGGGCGTGGGCTTGAGGCCCCAGTGCCCGGCGCGGGAGGTGATGCCCAGGCCCCGCGAGCCCTGGGGACTGAAGACCATGCCGTCCATCAGCTGGCGGGCCTCTTCAGGCGTGCGCACCCGGGGCACCAACACGCCGTCGGCGCCGCTGTCGAGGATGCGCTGCACATAGGTGCCTTGCGAATCCGGCAGGCGCACCAGCGCCTTCATGCCCAAGCCCTGGGCACCAACGATGCAGCGGTAGGCGGTCTCGAAGGTGTGGGGCGCGTGCTCCATGTCGATGACGACGAAGTCAAAGCCAGCGATGGCCAGCAGCTCCAGGGTTTCCAGGCTGGAGAGCTTGACCCAGGTGCCGAACTGGCAGGCATCGCCTCGGCGCAGGGTGTGCAGGAAATTGGCCATGCAGCGGCTCCTCAACCGGCGTTGGCGGCAGGGGTCACGCCTTGCAGGCGTTCGGGCAGCGGGTACTCGTCGGCGTTGTTGACCAAGCCGGGCTTGAGAGAGAAGTCGTCGCGTGGCGGGGCAAAGATGTCCACCAGGCGCATGCCGGGCTCGCCCAGCGATTGCGAGGTGTGAATGACATTCGGCGGAATGACGATGAGCGACGGCGAGTTGATGCCGTTGTGCTCGTCTTCGCGCCAGGTGGTCATGTCGGGCACCCAGGGGTAGCGCATGTGGTGGATCCAGCCGCCGCGCAGCGCGAGCGAGCCCTGCTCGAAATCGGTGTGCGAGTGCGGGGTCATCTTCTGGGGGTCGCGTGCGGCGGTGCCGGGCAGGAAGATATTGACCATCAGGTTGCAGGTGCGGAACAGGCGCATGGTGTTGTCGCTGCGCGCGTAGTTGGCCAGGGGGTAGTGGCGCAGGCGATAGCCGCCCACGGGCGCGGGCCAGGTCTCCAGCGGGGCGACTTCGGGCGCACCGCCATTGGCATACACGGCGTGGTTGGGGGCCAGCGGCAGCCAGTCGGCGGCCAGTTGGCTAAAGATGCGGTAGATCCAGCCGGCGGTGGTGGTGGTGACGGTGCTGTCGCCAGGCGGCACCACGGTCAGGCTGTCGCCGGCGCTGGCGATCTGCTCGCCGCCCGCCTCGGCGCGGGCGCCCGTGTCCTCGGGCAGCAGCAGCAGGTATTCATCGCTCTGGTCAGCAGCGCTGCGGCGCAGCTGGGCACCGACTACGGCCTGGGTGGCGACGACCACAAAGTTGGCAGCGCGGGTGACCCAATGGCGGGTGCCGTCGGCGTCTTGCAGCGTGGGCGCATCGGAATAGAACTTGGCGGTGAAGCCGCCGCGGATGGGGGTGCTCATGAGGTTTCCTTGGATCAAACGGGGGACGGTCAGGCGGCGTAGTTCTGCGCGGCCTCGGCATAGCCCAGCAGGGGGCCGGCCCAGGCATTGGCGTTGAGCTGGTGGTTGCACAGCTGGTGGGTCTGGATGGCCATCAGGTCGTTCAGGTAGCGGCCAAAGGCGTTGTGGTCATAGATCGCATGGCCGCCCGAGATGCGGAACAGCTCGTTGGCAAACTTTGCACAGCGCGGCCCGATCTGCGCAGCCTGGTAACGGAACTTGCGACGGTCATCCATCGACACTGCGGGCCCCACGCCTTCGATCTCAGCAATCAGGCGGGCGTAGTTCTTGTAAACCTGGCTCTTCATTTCCTCGATGTGCGAGAGCGACTCGGACACCACGGCCGTGGCTTCGGGGTTCTGGCCGATGTGGATACCGTGGCGCGACACCTTGCCGGCATTGAAGTCGATGAAGGCATCGACCATGCCCTTGAGGGCGCCCAGCGCGGCCGGCGGCTGGGTGGCGCGCGAGAAGATCTGGAAGAACGGAATCCGGTACATCAGCCCGGTGTTCTTCACCATGCCGGGCGCCTGGCCGCTGGAAATCTGGTCCCAGCGCAGCGCGCGGTGCTCGGGAATGAAGGCGTCCTTGACGATCAGGTCGTTGCTGCCGGTGGAGCGCAGGCCCGTCACGTTCCAGTTGTGCACGATCTCGTAGTCCGAGCGCGGCAGCAGGAAGGTGTAGGTGGCCGGGCCGGAGCCACGGGGCTCGTCCTCGACATGGCCGCCCAGGAAGGTCCAGGCGCAGTGGTCGCTGCCGCTGGAGAAACCCCAACGGCCGTTCAGGATGTAGCCGCCATCCACTCGCCGGGCGGTACCGGGTGCATAGGGCGAGCTGATCAGGGTGCGGGGGTTGTCGCCCCAGACCTCTTCCTGGGCCTGCTCGCTGAAGAATGCCAGGTGGTAAGAGTGGATGCCCACCACGCCCAGCACCCAGCCCACCGAGGGCTCGGCCTCGGCCAGGATCGAGGACACCTCAAAGGTCTCGATCGGAGTGGTCTCGCCGCCGCCCCAGCGCTTGGGCTGGAACATCTGGAAGAAGCCGGCATCCAGCATGTCCTGGATGGTTTCGTCCAGTACGCGCGGGTGGTTCCATTGCCGTGCCGAGCGCTCCTTGAGCACCGGCACCAAGTCCTGGGCGCGCTGCACGTACGCCGATGAACTGAAATCCCCTCGCAAAAACGCATTGACTTGATTGCTGACCATGTTGGACCTCGAGAACATTGCAAGCGCACCACGCTTGGTGCCTTCATTGCGGTGCGTGGGAAATACCAACACCGGTGACGAGGGGAATTACAGCAATCGGTGGCCAAGGCAGAAAGTCCAAAGGCGTGATTGGAGCTATCTCTAAATGAGAAGGGTCACGGGGCCGCAGAGGTTCGAGCCATCTATCCAGCGAAGGCTGCGCTTTGCCGAATTGGGCATCGAGATGGCCCCCGCCAACCCCGAGAGCTTTGCCAAGTTCATCAAGGCCGAGGCCGACGCCTAGGCAAGGCACGCCAGGCTCCAGTCGGTGTTCAGCTGAACAAATTGAACCGGGGCAGCGCAACTGTTCTATTCACTGGCCCTGATGAAACCCGGCACCGTCCGGGGATTTTTTGGGCTGAGGGTTGGCATCGTTGGCAAGGCTCGCCCCGCGATATAAGGTTAGAACGATAAATTGGTTCTGCAATCGGCACCATTTGGTCCATAGTTCGCTTTGTTCCATTGATAAAGGCGTTGTTCACGATGCAATTCAAACCCCTGCTTCTCGCTGCCGCACTGGCCGCAGCCCTGCCTATGGCCACACAGGCCAAAACCTTTCGCTGGGCGCGTGCCGTGGATGTGTCCTCGTGGGACGTTCACGCCCAGAACGTGGGCGTGA
>DAOPUP010000057.1:0-9843 GCA_035350655.1 Acidovorax sp.
TGCGCGCTGGTCTTGTCGATGCCATAGGCGCGCAGCAGCGCCTGGGTGTGGCGCGTGTCCTCGCAGGCAATGGTGTCGGCCAGCTGCAGCACATGCAAGGCGCGCAGGGTGATGTCGGCCAGGTTGCCAATCGGCGTGGCCACAACGTACAGCGCGCCCTGCGGATAATGCTGTGCAGCCGCCGCATCGCGTGCGGCGTTCAAGGCGGATGCGAAAGATGCGCTCAATGAATTTCCTTGGAAAAAAACCAGCCATTGCCCGCCCGCAGGGGCCTGCTGCCACCAGCGGCAGCACCACGCGGCAGCGGGGCAATGCAGCCGAAGACCAGGCGCTGGCCTGTTTGCAGGCCGCGGGCCTGAAGTTGCTGGAGCGCAATTATCGGACGCCCGGACGCGGCGGGGGCGAGATTGATCTGGTGATGCGCGATCGTGACGGCACGGTGGTGTTTGTCGAGGTGCGCAGCCGCGCCAGCAACGCCTTCGGCGGGGCTGGAGCCAGCATTGGCGCCATCAAGCAGCGGCGTATCGTGTTTGCGGCGCGCCATTACCTGATGCGTCTGCCTGCGCCGCCGCCCTGCCGCTTCGACGTGGTGCTGGTGGATGCCTCGGTGCAATGGCTCCAGGCCGCCTTCGACGCCGGCTGAGAACCTGCCCACGCTCTCGCCGGCCCCTACAAAAGGCTTTGCGCCCTGCGCCGGCGGCTACGGTTTGCTACAAAACCTGTAACAGGTGGCGGGTATCATCGGGCCTCCATGCTTGAGCAACGTATCCAACAGCACTTCATCGACAGCGCCGACCTGAAATACCAGGCCGCGCAGGCCCTGAGCGCGCCCATCGCCGCAGCCGTGCAGGCCATCCTCGCCTGCGTGACCAGCGGTGGCAAGGTGCTGGCCTGCGGCAACGGACCTTCCGCAGCCGAGGCGCTGCAGTTTGCGGCTTTCTGTGTCGCGGGGTTTGAGCGGGACCGGCCCGAACTGGCCGCACTGGCCCTGACCTCCGACAGCACCCTGCTCACGGTGGCCGGCGGCGGCAGTGACGTGGCCCAGCAGTTCGCCCGCCAGGTGCGCGCGCTTGGCCAGGCGGGCGATGTGTTGCTGGCGTTGTCTGTCACGGGCAACGATGCCAACGTGATTGCCGCCACCGAGGCCGCGCACGAGCGCGACATGACGGTGGTGATCCTCAGCGGCCGCACCGGCGGCAAGCTGGCCACCATGGTGCGCGAGACCGACGTGCTGATCAGCGTGCCGCACGACCGCGCCGCACGGGTGCGCGAGGTCCATGCCCTGGTGTTGCACTGCCTGTGCGACGGCGTGGACGCCCAGTTACTTGGAGAACAGGAAATACCGCTATGAAGCTGACCATGAACCGTACTGCCCGCACCCTGCTGGCTGCCGCTGCACTTGCTGCAGGCCTGTCCGCTTGCGCCCCCTTGTTTGTCGGAGGGGTCGCGATGGGCGGCATGATGGCCACGGACCGCCGCACCACCGGCACCCAGGTCGAAGATGAGGGCATCGAATTGCGCGCTGCCAACCGCATCCGGGAAGTGCTGGGCGACCGGGCCCATGTCAACGTCACCAGCTACAACCGCCAGGCCTTGCTCACCGGCGAGGTGCCGACGGCGCAGGACCGGGCCACCGTGCAGCAGATCGTGGCGGGCGTGAACAATGTGCGCTCGGTGGTGAACGATCTGGGCGTGATGCCCAGCAGCTCGCTGGGCCAGCGTTCGAGCGACACCCTGATCACCGGCAAGGTGCGGGCGAGCTTCGTGGACGCCCAGGATGTCTTTGCCGGCGCCTACAAGGTGGTGACCGAGCGCAATGTGGTCTACCTGATGGGGCTGGTCACTCCGCGTGAGGCCAGCCGCGCCACCGAGATCGTGCGCGGCGTGAGCGGCGTGAGCAAGGTGGTGCGGGTGTTCGAGACGATCACGGAAGAAGAGCTGCGCCGCAACAGCACCCAGCCGCCTGCCACCGTGACCACCGACAATCCTGCGGCATCACCGAACTGACGCCTGTCGGGCGGGCTGCGCCGGCACGCTGCGGTGCCGCGCAGCCCGCGGTTCTGCCTCAGGTCAGGCGCTTGACCAGGCTGGACGTATCCCAGCGGTTGCCGCCCATCTTCTGCACATCGGCATAAAACTGGTCCACCAGCGCGGTGACCGGTACACGCGAGCCATTGCGGCGGGCTTCGTCCAGCACCAGGCCCAGGTCCTTGCGCATCCAGTCCACGGCAAAGCCGAAGTCGAACTGGCCGTCCACCATGGTTTTGCCGCGGTTGTCGAGTTGCCAGCTTTGCGCTGCGCCCTTGCCGATCACGTCCAGCACCTGCTTCATGTCCAGCCCGGCGTTCTGGCCAAACGCCACCGCTTCGGACAGGCCTTGCACCAGGCCCGCGATGCAGATCTGGTTGACCATCTTGGCCAGCTGGCCCGAGCCACTGGCGCCCAGCAGCGTGAAGGCGCGCGAAAACGCCATGGCCACGGGTTGTGCCGCGTCGAAAGCTGCGGCGTCGCCGCCGCACATCACGGTCAACAGGCCGTTCTGTGCACCGGCCTGGCCGCCCGACACGGGGGCATCCACAAACTGCAGGCCCAGGGCCTTGGCGGCTGCGTGCAGCTCGCGCGCCACTTCGGCCGAGGCAGTGGTGTGGTCCACGAAGATCGCGCCCGGCTGCATGCCGGCAAAGGCGCCGTCGGCACCCAGTGTGACCGAACGCAGGTCATCGTCGTTGCCCACGCAGCAGAAAACGATGTCCGCGCCGGCTGCCGCCTCGCGGGGCGTTGCAGCATGTTTTGGCGCTTTAGTGCCCGCATATTCTGCACACCATGCTATTGATTTCGTAGTTGTTCGGTTGTACACCGTGACCTCATGGCCCGCCAGCGCGAGGTGACCGGCCATGGGGTAACCCATCACGCCCAGGCCCAGAAAGGCGACCTTGCGAGAGGGGGTGGCGTCGTAGTTGCGTGGGTTGGTGCTTGGCATGGGGATGAAGTGCAAAAGTGGGTTGGGGAAAAAGCAAACCCGCCCAAGGGGGCGGGCTTCAAGCGGTCATGAAAACCAGGTAGATGCGGGTGGCGGACCGAGGCTAGACAATCGCGAAATGCTCGGTGCCCTCCGCCAGGTCGGGTGACTTGGCGCGCTGGCTGTTGAGCTTGATCTGCAGGCGCAGGTCATTGAGCGAATCGGCGTTGCGCAGTGCATCTTCGTAGCTGATCACGTTGGCTTCGTAGGCGTCGAACAAGGCCTGGTCGAAGGTCTGCATGCCCAGGTTGCGGCTCTTTTTCATGACCTCCTTCATCTCGGCGACTTCGCCCTTGAAGATCAGGTCGGAAATCAGCGGCGTGTTCAGCATGATCTCGACGGCCGCAGCGCGGCCCTTACCGTCTTGCTTGGGGATGAGGCGCTGTGACACCATGGCGCGCAGGTTCAGCGAGATGTCCATCAGCAGCTGGGCGCGGCGTTCTTCGGGGAAGAAATTGATGATGCGGTCCAGCGCCTGGTTGGCGCTGTTGGCGTGCAGCGTGGCCAGGCACAGGTGACCGGTTTCACTGAACTGGATCGCGTGCTCCATGGTTTCGCGGTCGCGGATCTCGCCCATCAGGATCACGTCGGGCGCCTGGCGCAGCGTGTTCTTGAGCGCCGCTTCCCAGCTGTCGGTATCCAGGCCCACTTCGCGCTGCGTCACCACGCAGTTCTTGTGCAGGTGCACGAACTCGATGGGGTCTTCCACCGTGATGATGTGGCCGAACGAGTTTTCGTTGCGCCAGTCCACCATGGCCGCGAGCGTGGTGGACTTGCCCGAGCCCGTGGCACCCACCAGGATGCACAGACCCCGCTTGGACATGGCCACTTCCTTGAGCACTTGCGGCACGCCCAGCCCATCAATCGTTGGCAGCGTGAGCGGAATCGTGCGCAGCACCATGCCGACCTTGCCTTGCTGGATGAAGGCGTTGGCGCGAAAGCGCCCGATCCCGGCGGGCGAGATGGCGAAGTTGCACTCCTTGGTGCGCTCGAAGTCGGCGATCTGCCGGTCGCTCATGATGGAGCGGGCCAGCGTGAGGGTGTGGGTGCTGGTCAGGGGCTGGGGGGACACTCTCACCACCTTGCCGTCTACCTTGATGGCGGGGGGAAATTCTGCGGTGATGAACAAGTCGCTGCCATTGCGGCTCACCATCAACTTGAGCAAGTCGTTGATGAATTTACTGGCCTGATCGCGTTCCATCAGAGATCCTTCCGGGAGGCTTGGTGTGCGTGATGGGATTTCATTTCTGGGTGTCGCTCAGCCGGGCGCTCACGACCCGCAGGCGCCGCGACAGCTTGCGACCCAGCAAAGCAACCAGGCTGGCGGCCAATTGGGGTGCCTTGGTCATCATGTCGTCCATGGCCTCGGCGCTGAGCACGGCAATTTCGCAGTCGGTGAGCGTGGTGCAGGCCGAAAAGCGGATGCCGCCGTCGAGCAGCGACATCTCACCCAGAATGTCCCCGGGCCGGGTCTCGGCCAGACGCAAATGTTCGCCCCAGGTCTGAACGCGGTCCACGGCGATGGTGCCTGTGAGCAGCACCACCAGGAAGTTGCCGTATTCATCCTGGCGAATCACATCGCGGTTGGGCGCCACGGAGGCGAACTCAAAAAAGCGCTCCATCTGCTTGATTGCGTCATTGCCCAAGAGAGCCATGTATTTGTCTTTGGCCCACAGCGCCTGTAGCAGTTTGGTTCCCCGGCTGGTCTGCAGGCGCTTGGCGCCCACCTCCACGGCCCGGGCTTCCCAGGGCACGAGCATGGACTCGTCCACACCCTGGCCGGCAAAGGCGGTGGAAAACAGCACGGAATCGGGGTGGTCCTCCGAAGGTTTGCCCGTGTGGGTCTTCATGCGCAAAAGGCTGAGAATGCCCTTCATAAATTGCTCCAATCTCCGGCGTGCATCGCCGCTGTGCCAGAAGGGGGGGGGGCCGGTGCGCGATCAGCCCGGGAAGTTTTCAGGGATCTTGGCCTTGCTGCGGGCTTCGGCCGGGCTGATGATGTTGCGCCGCACCAGATCGGTCAGGTTCTGGTCGAGTGTCTGCATGCCCACGCTGTTGCTGGTCTGGATGGTGGAATACATCTGGGCCACCTTGGCCTCGCGGATCAGATTGCGGATGGCGCTGGTACCCAGCATGATCTCATGCGCGGCCACGCGGCCCGAGCCGTCCTTGAGCTTGCACAGCGTCTGCGAGATCACCGCCTGCAGCGATTCGGACAGCATGGCCCGCACCATTTCCTTTTCTTCGGCCGGGAACACGTCGATGATCCGGTCGATGGTCTTGGCCGCACTCGAGGTGTGCAGCGTGCCGAACACCAGGTGGCCGGTTTCGGCGGCGGTCATGGCCAGGCGGATGGTTTCGAGGTCGCGCATTTCGCCCACCAGAATGGCGTCCGGATCTTCGCGCAGCGCGGATTTGAGCGCGGCCGCGAACGACAGGGTCATGGGCCCCACTTCGCGCTGGTTGACCAGGCATTTCTTGGATTCGTGCACGAACTCGATCGGGTCTTCCACCGTCAGGATATGGCCGTATTCGGCTTCGTTCAGGTAATTGACCATGGCCGCCAGCGTGGTGGACTTGCCCGAGCCCGTGGGGCCGGTCACCAGCACCAGACCGCGCGGCTTGAGCGCCAGGTCGCCGAAGATCTTGGGGCAGTTGAGTTGCTCCAGCGTCAGGATCTTGCTCGGGATGGTGCGGAACACGGCGGCAGAGCCACGGTTCTGGTTGAAGGCATTGACGCGAAAGCGTGCCAGCCCTTCGATTTCAAACGAGAAGTCGACCTCCAGAAACTCCTCGTAGGTCTTGCGCTGCGAGTCGCTCATGATGTCGTACACCATGGCGTGCACGGTTTTGTGGTCGAGCGGTTCGACATTGATACGCCGTACATCTCCGTGGACCCGGATCATGGGAGGCAATCCGGCGGACAAGTGCAGATCGGAAGCCTTGTTCTTCACGCTGAAGGCGAGCAATTGGGTAATGTCCACGGGTCCCTCTATCGTTTGGTACGCTTATGGTTCATTATGACCACGATTGCTAACAACCTCCAACAGGTTCTGGGCCGCATCGCGCAGGCCTGTGCGGCCGCTGGCCGCGATCCGGCCAGCGTGTCGCTGCTGGCCGTTTCCAAAACCTTTGGTGCCGATGCCGTGGTGCAGGCCGCCGCTGCCGGCCAGCGGGCCTTTGGTGAAAACTACATTCAGGAGGGCGTGGACAAAATCGCCGCGGTGGGGCGGGCCTTCTCGCCCGCGCTGCAGTGGCACTGCATCGGCCCCATCCAGAGCAACAAGACCCGGCTGGTGGCGGAGCATTTTGACTGGGCGCACACGGTGGACCGGCTCAAGACTGCCGAGCGCCTGTCAGCCCAGCGCCCCGAGCACTTGCCGCCCCTGCAGCTGTGTATCCAGGTGAACATCGATGGCGGCCCTACCAAGTCGGGCGCGGTGCCGGCGGACACCCTGGAGCTGGCGCGTGCTGTGGCAAAACTGCCACGCCTGCGGCTGCGCGGACTGATGAGCATCCCCGACCATGCGCCTGATTTCGAAGCTCAGCTGGCCATCCACACCCGCGCCAAAAGGCTTTTTGACGAGATTGCCGGACTGGGAGCGCCTGGGTTCGAAAATTTTGACACCCTGTCCATGGGCATGACGGCCGACCTGGAGGCCGCCATCCATGCGGGCAGCACCCTGGTGCGGGTGGGTACGGGCATTTTTGGTGGCCGGACCTATCCGGCGGCCTGATGCCGCGCCAGATGCCCGCGCCGCAGCCCATGCTAAGCTGATTCAGCCCACGCCATGGCGCGCCGCCCAAGGGTGCGCAGCCATCACAACCCGTCAACGGAGACCTGTTCATGCCCGGATTGCTGCCCGATATCGACCCCGATGGCCTGCTCGAATTCTCGGTGGTCTACACCGACCGCGCGCTCAACCATATGTCCAAACGCTTCACGGGCGTGATGCAGGACATCCTGGCCACGCTCAAAGAGGTGTACCACGCCCACACTGCCGTGGTGGTGCCTGGCAGCGGCACCTTTGGCATGGAGGCCGTGGCGCGCCAGTTTGCCAACAACGAAAAAGTGCTCATCGTGCGCAATGGCTGGTTCAGTTACCGCTGGAGCCAGATCTTTGACGCGGCCGGAGGCTTGGGTGGGGGGGCCGTGGTCTGCAAGGCGTGCCCGCTGGGCAGTGGCCCGCAGGCGCCCTGGGCGCCCGCACCTGCCGACGAGGTGGCCGCCGCCATCCGCGCCGAGAAGCCCAAGGTGGTGTTCGCGCCCCATGTCGAAACGGCCAGCGGCATCATTCTCTCGGATGATTACCTGCGTACCTTGACGGCCGCCGCGCATGAAGTGGGCGCGCTGTTCGTGATCGACTGCGTGGCGTCGGGCGCGATGTGGGTGGACATGCAGGCCACGGGCGTGGACCTGTTGATTTCCGCGCCGCAAAAGGGCTGGAGCGCCTCGCCCTGCTGTGCCATGGTGATGTTGTCCGAGCGTGCGCGTGCGGCGATCGACGGCACCACGAGCAGCAGCTTTTCGTGCGACCTCAAAAAGTGGATGCAGATCGCCGAGGGCTATGAAAAAGGCCAGCATGCCTACCACACCACCATGCCCACCGACGCGCTGGTGCACCTGCGCGATGCGATGCTGGAAGCGCGCGCCTACGGTTTTGCCAAGGTGCGTGACGAACAGATCGCGCTGGGCGCTGCTGTGCGTGCACTGCTCGAATCGCGCGGTTTTCCCAGCGTGGCGGCCGAAGGCTTCAAGGCCCCTGGCGTGGTGGTGAGCTACACCACCGACCCCGGCATCCAGAATGGCAAGAAGTTCGCGGAGGTGGGGCTGCAGACCGCGGCCGGCGTGCCGCTGCAGTGCGATGAAGGACCGGACTTCAAGACCTTCCGCGTCGGCCTCTTTGGCCTGGACAAGTGGCACAACGTGGAGCGCACCGTGGGCCACCTGGCCCAGGCGCTGGACCGGATGGCTGCCGCTGCCTGACCGGTCAACCGGCTCGCCCCAATGAACCCGGCAGCAGGCAGCGCGGCCCTTGCTTTGCGCCGCGCCAAGCGGCAGGCGCTGGGCCTGTTGCTGCTGGTGACCGCCGTTTTTTTCGGCACCAGCATGGTCGAGCGCGGTCTGCTGCTCGACTGCGTGAAAGCCATGGCCGAGGCCGCCATGGTCGGCGCCCTGGCCGACTGGTTCGCGGTGGTGGCTTTGTTTCGCCGGCCACTGGGGCTGCCCATAACGCACACGGCCGTCATTCCCCGCAACAAGGACCGCATTGGTGCGAATCTGGCTGCCTTTGTGCGTGACCGGTTTCTCGATCCGCCCTCGCTGGTGGCGCTGCTGCGGCGCCACGACCCTGCGCTGCGGCTGGCCCAATGGTTAAGTGCTGCGGACAACGCCCGCCTGCTGGGACAGCAGGCGGCGCGACTGCTCAGCGCGGCCCTCGACACCGTGCAGGATGCGCAGATGGAGCGCTTCATCCGCAAGGCCGCGCGCACGCTCATCGGGCGGGTGGATCTGTCGGGCACCCTGGCCACGGTGCTGGGGGCGCTCACCCACAACGGGCGCCACCAGGCGCTGCTCGAAGATGCGCTGGGCCGCCTGATTGTTGTGCTGCAAGAAGAGGACACGCGCCACCTGATCGCCACCACCATCGTGCAGTGGCTCAAGAAAGAGCATCCGCTCAAGGAAAAAATGCTGCCCACCGACTGGCTGGGCGACAAGGGTTCGGCCCTGATCGCCAACGCGCTGGAAGCCCTGCTGGCCGATGTGGCGCAGAACCCGCAGCACCAGTTGCGCGCACAGTTCGACGCGGCCGTGCAGCGGCTGGTGCTGCGGCTGCAGACCGATCCGGAATGGGCGCGCAAGGGCGAAGAGATCCGGCGCTACCTGCAGACCAATGCCACCCTGGGCCGCTATGTGCAGGATTTGTGGCAAGGCATGCGCGCGGCCCTGCAGCGCGACCTGGCCGACGAGCACTCGGCCGTGGCGCGCAACGTGCATGCCATGGGCGCGTGGTTTGGCCGCTCGCTGGCGGGCGATGCCGCGCTGCGCCAGTCGCTCAACGAGCGGCTGGAAAGCTGGGTGCAGGGGCTGGCGCCCGATGTGGCGCAGTTTGCCGCGCAGCATATCCAGGACACGGTGCAGCGCTGGGACGCGCAGGAGTTGTCGTACCTCATCGAACTGAATATCGGCAAAGATCTGCAGTACATCCGGATCAATGGGACGGTGGTGGGTGGCTTGGTGGGGCTGGTGCTGTATCTGGTTTCGCACGCGGGGGAGATTGGGCGGGCGGTGATGGCCGGTTGAGCTTGCGGTCGTTTTTTGCTGTTGTGCCTGTGCCTGTGCGAGACCCGGCCTCCGCCCTCAAAAAAAGCACAGCCCAAACTATTAAAACAGTAGCTGCTAACGCTTGATAGATAGGCGCCAGCGGTAAATTCCTCTCAAAATCGGCGCCGCTCTCAAAACCTCGGCAACTCCGGATGCCGGATTTGTCCCCCGCGCACCAGCATCTTCCCGTACTCGGCACACCGGTTCAGCGTCGGAATCACCTTGCCGGGGTTCAGCAACCCCGCCGGGTCGAACGCATGCTTGAGGCCCCGCATCTGCGCGTTCTCTTGGGCCGAGAACTGCACGCACATGCTGTTGAGCTTTTCCACGCCCACGCCATGCTCGCCCGTCACCGTGCCGCCCATGGCCACGCTGGTTTCCAGGATGTCGGCGCCAAACAGCTCGCAGCGGCGCAGTTGGTCGGCGTCGTTTGCATCAAACAAGATCAGCGGGTGCAGGTTGCCGTCGCCCGCGTGGAACACGTTGGCGCAGCGCAGCT
>DAOPUP010000058.1:0-9843 GCA_035350655.1 Acidovorax sp.
GATGCCTACCTCGGCGAGCCGCAGTTCACCACCGCGGCCTTCGACGAGGATGGCTTCTACAAGCTTGGGGATGCCGGCTACCTGATCGACGAAGCCCGGCCAGAGCGGGGCATCGCTTTCAACGGCCGGGTGGCCGAGGACTTCAAACTCACCACCGGCACCTGGGTCTCGGTGGGCACGCTGCGGGTGGCCGTGGTCTCGGCGCTGGCGCCCCACGCGCAAGACGTGGTGGTCACCGGGCACGACCGCGACGAGATCGGGCTGCTGATTTTCCCCTCGCCCGATGCGCGCAAGCTGCCTTCCGAGCAGTTGTCGGCCCGTGTTCGCGAGTCACTGCGGCAGCTGCGGGCCCAGGCCGGTGGGGGCTCATCGCATTGCATCGCGCGCGCCATCGTGCTGGAGGACTCGCCTTGCATCGAGAGCGGCGAGATCACCGACAAGGGCTACATCAACCAGCGGGCGGTGCTCACCCGTCGGGCCCAGGAGGTGGAGGCGCTGTACGCGCCGGCCATGCATGCGCGTGTGATCGTGGTGGACTGAGCCGGATGGAATCTCAAACGCTCCCCGGGCCTGGGTTCAGCATCACGCTGTCACCCCACGGCGGCCGTTTCCCCTGCGCAGCGGGGCAGACCGTGCTGGATGCCGCCATCGCAGCCGGGTTCTGGTTGCCCCACAGCTGCCGCAATGGCACCTGCGGCAGCTGCCACCTGCCGGTGATCGAAGGCCACGTGCGGCATGACCCCCCTGCCTCTTACGCCCCGGCCTTGCCCGAAGGCCAGTGCCGCAGTTGCCAGGCGCATCCCGACTCGGACCTGGTGCTGCATGCGCCGGGTGTGCCGCGTGAGGCCGGCCGGCGCATCGTCACCACCGGCGCCAAGGTGCTGGAGGTGCGCCGCACCTCGCGCGATGTCGCTGTAGTGCGGCTGCGCGTGCCGCCGCAGTCTGGCTTTGGCTTCACCCCCGGCCAGTATGTGGACGTACTGCTCAAGGACGGCTCGCGCCGCAGCTACAGCATGGCCAACGCGCCCGACCCCGACGGCCATATCGAATGGCATGTGCGTCGCATGCACGGCGGGCGTTTTTCCGGCCATGTCTACGACCAGCTCAAGCCCGGCGCCATGCTGCGCATCGAAGGCCCGTTCGGCGCCTTCGGCCTGCGCCCCGGCGATGCGCCGGTGGTGCTGCTCGCCAGCGGAACGGGCTATGCGCCGATCGCAGCCCTGCTGCAGGCGCACGGTTCCGAGCTGGCCCGCCGCCACGCCGTCCTGTACTGGGGCGCCCGCGCGCATGAAGACCTCTATGCGCTGGACGATCCCGACGCCTGGCAGGCCCGCCATCCCGGTGTGCGGTTGGTGCCGGTGCTCTCCGAGCCCGACCCGGCCTGGCGCGGGCGCAGCGGCTTCGTGCACGAGGTTGTGCTGGCCGACCACCCCGACTTGTCCGGGCACGAGGTGTACGCCTGTGGCAACCCTCTCATGGTCGAGGCCGCCCGAGCCAGCTTTACCGGCGCGGCGCAACTGCCCGCCACCCGTTTCCACGCCGACGCTTTCATCGCGCGCCACTGACAACAAGGACGAAATTTATGGACCTGGGCATCTTCGCTTTGCTGTCTCAGGACGGCGTGACCAACGGCGCCATCTACGCCTTGCTGGCGATGTCGCTGGTGCTGGTCTTCTCGGTGACCCGCATCATCTTCCTGCCGCAAGGCGAGTTCATCGGTTATGGCGCGCTCACCGTTGCCGCACTGCAGGCCAACCAGTTTCCCCGGCTGGTCTGGCTGTTGGTAGGCCTGGGTGTATTCACCTTTGCCATCGAGGCGGTCTTGGCGCTGCGCCAGCGCGGCGCGGGCCAGTCGCCCTGGCGGGCGCTCGTGCGCAGCGCGCTGGTCTGGGTCGTCTACCCGCTGGCGCTGCTGGCGCTGGTGCGCGCCTTCAGTTGGGGCGCTGCGCCGATGGCGGTGCAGATTCTGCTGGCACTGGCGATGACGGTGCCCCTGGGCGCCATGATTTACCGCGTGGCTTTCCAGCCGATCGCAGAGGCCTCGGTGCTGGTGCTGCTGATCGTGGCGGTCGGTGTGCATTTCGGCATGCTGGGCATGGGGCTGTTCCTTTTCGGGCCGGAAGGCTCGGTCACACGCCCCTTCAGCGAATGGAGCGGCAGCCTGGGCGCGATGATGCTGTCCGGCCAGAGCGTGGCGGTGCTGGCCGTCTCGGCCGGGCTGATCGGACTGTTGTCCGTTTTCTTCCACCGCACGCTCACCGGCAAGGCGCTGCGCGCCACCGCCGTCAACCGGCGCGGCGCGCAGCTGGTGGGCATTGCCACTGCGCAGGCGGGGCGTCTGGCCATCGGCCTGGCCGCGGCGCTGGGCACCCTGGCCGGCACCCTCATTGCGCCGCTCAATGCGGTGGCATACGACACCGGCTTCGTGCTTGCCCTCAAGGGCTTTGTGGCTGCGGTAGTGGGCGGCCTTGCCAGCTATCCGCTCGCGGCCGTGGGGGCGATCCTGGTGGGTCTGCTGGAGAGCTATTCCTCGTTTTGGGCCAGTGCCTACAAGGAGGTGATTGTCTTTACGCTGATCATCCCTGTGCTGGCCTGGCGTTCCCTGACAACCGTCCATGGAGACGAAGAATGAGCTTCGCCGGCAAGGCCTTGCGGGTGCTGGTTCCCGCCTGGTTCATCCTTTTCCCCATCCTGCCCGTGCCCGAGTATTGGGTCAGCGTGGGGAACTATATCGGCCTGTACGCCATCGTCGCCCTTGGTCTTGTGCTGCTCACCGGGGTTGGCGCGGTGACCTCTTTCGCGCAGGCCGCGTTCGTGGGCCTGGGCGCCTACACCACTGCCTACCTGAGCACCCGCTGGGGGGTGTCGCCCTGGCTTGGTCTGCCCGCGGGGCTGATGATCACCGGGTCGGTCGCTTTCCTGGTGGGCAGCGTGACGGTGCGCCTGTCAGGGTATTTCTTGCCGTTGGCCACCATCGCCTGGGGCCTGGCGTTGTATTACCTGTTCGGCACCCTGGAGTTCCTGGGCCGCTACAACGGCCTCACCGGCATCCCGCCGCTGTCGCTGGCCGGGGTGGAGCTGGCCGCGCCGCGCCGCATGTACGGCGTGGTTTGGCTGAGCGTGGCGCTGTGCCTGTGGCTGCTGCTGAACCTGTTGAATTCGCGCCCGGGTCGCGCCATCCGCGCGCTGGCCAGTGGCCGCACCATGCCCGAGGCCATGGGCATCGACACCGCGCGCTACCGCATGCTGATCTTCGTCATCGCAGCCCTCATGGCCGGCCTGTCGGGCTGGCTCTATGCCCATCTGCAGCGTACGGTGAGCGCTTCGCCCTTCGGCCTGAACATGGGCATCGAGTACCTGTTCATGGCGGTGGTGGGCGGTGTCTCCAGCCTGTGGGGCGCGGTGCTGGGTGCGGCGATGATCACCGGTCTGAAGATCCAGCTGCAGGACTGGCTGCCGCTGCTTCTGGGTACCGAGGGCAACCTCGAGATCGTGGTACTCGGCGCGGTGATCGTGGCCGTGATGATCCATTCGCGCGACGGGCTGTGGCCCTGGCTGGCGCGCCAGTGGGCTCGCGTGCAGCCGCCGCAGCCGGCGGTGCTGCCGCCAGCCGAGGTGCCGCAGGGATTCCGGGACATGCCGCGCCGACCGCCGTCCGCCCGGGGCAGCGTGGTGCTGGAGGTGCGTGAGGCCAGCAAGCACTTTGGCGGGCTGGTGGCGGTCAACCGCATGTCGTTCCAGGTGTACGCCGGTGAGGTGGTGGGCCTGATCGGGCCGAACGGTGCCGGCAAGTCCACCATGTTCAACCTGATCACTGGTGTGCTGCGGCCTACCTCGGGCGAGATCCGCTTCGGCGGCGAGCGCATCGACACGCTGGGGTCGCGGCATATCGTGGCGCGTGGCGTCGGCCGCAGCTTTCAGCATGTGCGTCTGGTGCCCCAGCTGTCGGTACTGGAGAACGTGGCCATGGGGGCGCACCTGCGCGGTGGTAGCGGCGCGCTGCGTGCCGCCCTGCGCCTGGACCGGCGCGAAGAGGCACGCCTGCTGTACCTCGCCTGCGAGACCCTGCGCCGCGTCGGGCTGTCTGACGTGATGCACCTGTCCGCCGGCAGCCTGTCGCTGGGGCAGCAGCGTACGCTGGAGATCGCCCGTGCGCTGTGCACCGACCCGACCCTGCTGCTGCTGGACGAGCCAGCCGCCGGCTTGCGCCTGAAGGAGAAGCAGGCGCTGGCTGCGCTGATCGCGCAATTGCGGGAGGAGGGCATGTCGGTGCTGATCGTCGAGCACGACATGGACTTCCTCATGGGGCTGGCTGACCGGCTGGTCGTGATGGAGTTCGGCAGCCTGATCGCTGAGGGCACGCCGGCAGAGATCCAGGGCAACGAGGCCGTCCTGGCGGCCTACCTCGGAGGAGTCGCAGCATGAATGTCGTCACCCTGAACCCGGTGCTGGAGACGCGTGGCCTGTGCGTGCGCTACGGCAACATCGAGGCGGTGCGCTCTGCCGCACTGCGCGTGCGTGCCGGCGAGATCGCTTGTGTCATTGGGCCTAATGGCGCGGGCAAGTCCTCGCTGCTCAACGCCATCATGGGCGCCCTGCCGTTGGCGGGCCGCGTCATCGGCGAGGTGCTGTACCGTGGCGAGGACATTTCGCGCCGTCCCATCGAACAGCGCCTGGAGCGCGGGCTGGCCCTGGTGCCCGAGACGCGCGAGCTGTTCACGAGCATGACGGTGGAAGACAACCTGGTGCTCGGTGCCTACCGCCGGCGCAAGGACGGCGTCTCGCACCGTGACAGCCTGGAAAGCATCTACCAGCTGTTCCCGCGCTTGCGGGAGCGGCGCCTGCAGCTCGCCGGCACCATGTCCGGCGGCGAGCGGCAGATGGTGGCCATTGGCCGCGCTCTCATGAGCGATCCGCAGGTGCTGATGCTTGACGAGCCCTCGCTCGGGCTGGCACCCCTGATCGTGCGCGACGTGCTCAACGTCGTCGCCCGTCTGCGCGACGCTGGCGTGGCCATCCTGCTGATCGAGCAGAACTCGCGCGCGGCGCTGCAGGTGGCCGACTACGGCTACGTGCTGGAGCTGGGCGACATCACCCTGGAAGGCCCGGCAGCCGAGCTGCGCTCGGACCCCCGCGTGATCGACGCCTACCTGGGGGCTCGCCGCGCCTGATCCCCCAGACCCTTCACGACCCCGTTACCTTCCGATCACGAACAGCTCGAATATCACGATGATCCTGCCTTCTCCCCCAACTTGATGCGCTGGCCGAGCAGCTGAATGACGCTATGCGCCAGTGCCGCCCGCTGGAGCCGCTGACCCGCACCCACCCCGGCATCGACATCGATGACGCCTACCGGAAATCTCTGCGCTGGCTGCGCTTGCGAGAGGCGGCCGGCGAGCGCCTCATTGGCAAGAAGATCGGCGTGACCTCGCAAGCGGTGCAGGACATGCTCGACGTGCACCAGCCCGACTTCGGCTTTCTGACCGACCGCATGCAGCTCGCCGATGGCGCCACCGCCTCGCTGTCTGTGCTGGGCCTGATCCAACCATGCGCCGAGGGCGAAATCGCCTTCATGCTGCACAAGGACCTGCAAAGGCCCGGCGTCACCCGCCAGGACGTGCTGGACGCCACCGCCTGGGTGGCCCCGTGTTTCGAGATCGTCGACAGCCGCATCCGCGACTGGCAAATACGCATCCAGGACACCGTGGCCGACAACGCCTCGTGCGGCGTTTTCGTCGTCGGCGCGCAGCACACCGATCCCGCCGCATTGGAGCTGGGGAGCGTGACCATGCGTATGCAGCGCAAAGGGCAGCCGGCCGGCAGCGGCCGGGGCGACGCGGTGCAGGGCCACCCGGCCGAAGCCGTCGCATGGTTGGCGAACACGCTGGGTGCGCGAGGCATTCCGTTCCGGGCGGGAGAAGTCATCTTGTCTGGCTCGCTGGCCCCCCTGGTGCCCACGCAGGCTGGTGATCTTTTCATGATGGAGATCGAGGGCCTGGGCGGCTGCTCCATCTCCTTCGTCGCCTGAACTTTCAGAGGAAACCAAGACGTCAAGAAAGGTCCGTCGGCATGTGGAAGTCCAGCAGATTGATCATTGCCGCGAAGGTGCTGGCAGCCATGGGGCGGGAGAGATCGAGGGCGATGGCGATGGCAGGCATGGCGATACTGGATGAGTGCCCAGCCTATCTAAGATTAAGACGCACTGCATGATTGCCTTATTTTTAAGTAGCAGCGGTAAAGCCAGAGCTGGCGCGGCTTGCGCGAGTTGTTCCGGCAGTTGTCAACACCCTTGGGCACGGTCTGCTGGGATAACTTGAATGCATATGCCGGGCTTTGGTGAACACTGAGTCAGGGCACTCGTAATATTCAGTTCACTGGCGATTTCAAGTCGATTGCGCTGTCAGGGTAGGCAGGAATCGACCCCTTGCTGTCTCATATCTTTAAGTACTGGATGACGGCCATGCAGCGGATGCTGCCGGTCGCCACATGTCTGCCAACAGCCGAAGTCGGCCATACCCGGACCTAGACCTTTTTCCTTTGCCAGAGCTCCGCGTCACCGACATGTGAGCAGCCTGGTGACGCTCAATGCATTGGCCGGCCGAGCCGTTTGCTCGCCCTTGATATCGCGTAGTTCACCAGGCAGTAAAGCAGCGCTACAACGAGGTACACGGGCACCAGCGCATGGTAGTTGGCGATAAGCACCTTGGCGTTCTGCATGAGCTCACCGTAGGTGACGACATAGCCGAAGGTGGTGTCCTTGACCACGATGACCAGTTGCGCGACCAGCGCCGGGACTATGTAGCGAAGGGCCTGGGGGAAGACGACGAGGAAGAAAACCTGGGCTTCGGTCAGCCCCAGGCTTCGCGCAGCATCGGTCTGGCCTCGGGGAACGGCGAGCACGCCCGCGCGGTATACCTCGGCCACTACTGCGGCGGTGCTCAGGCCGACGGGCAACGTCAACATCCAGTAGGTGCTCAGCTTGATCCCGGCCTGCGGAAGAACCAGAAAAAACACATAGATGAGCAGCAGCGTCGGCGTACCACGCAGGAACTCGATGACCGCGATGCTCGGCCAACGCACGAGCCGCGGCCGCGCCAGACGCCCCACCAACAGTACCAGCCCGAGGGCCAGCGCGATGACGGCGGCCATCGCCGCCGATGCCAGCGTGCCGAGCAGGCCTGTGCCCAGGAACGCCCAGGTCGTCGGCCAAGCGAAGAATTCCCAGAATCGGGCGTCGAGCTGCCCTGCGGAATGGAACCGGAACACGATGCCCGCAGCCAGCAGGAGCAGCACGGCCGCTGCGATCACGCTCACCACCCGTGTGACGGTTCGGGTCTGCGCGCTTGGAGCACCAAACAGAATGTCTTCCAGAGGGCGGCTCATCGCAGTATCCGCACCTTTTTTTCCAGGGTGGCACCAGCCCAGGCGATGAGCAAACCCGTCGCCACGTACATCGTGGCGGCCACCGCGAACGCGGCCATGCCGGCTGCGGAGTCGTTGGCGATCTTGGATACGAGCGTGGTCAGTTCCCGGCCCGGAAAAGGCACCTGCGACGCCAACGAAGTCGACAGCATCAGTGCGATGAGCAGCGAGGTCATCGGCTGCACCACCGCGCGCAGCGCCTGCGGCAATACCACTGCTGTGATGACGCGCATCGGGCGCATGCCCAGGCTGAGTGCAGCCTCCACCTGGCCACCGGCGACGGTGTTGATGCCCGCGCGCAGGTAGTCTGCCGTGAACGCGGAACACACCAAGGTCAATGTCAGGATCACGCTGGGCTCATAGTCGATCAGGACGTTGAGATCGGGCAGAGCGAACACGATGAAGATCAGCAGCGCGACGCTGGGAATGTTGCGAAAGATTTCTACGTAGACGGTCAGGACGAAGCGCAGCGGCGGCAGCGGGAGGAGCCGAAGCACCGCCACGATCATGCCCAGCAAGAAGCCGGGCACGAACGACACCACGGTGAGCTTCCATGACAGTAAAAGGGCCTGCCCGAAGGCAGGCCCATAGTCGGCCAGGAGTTTTGAAACCTCGCCCACCCTTTATGGAAGCGCGGGCGGTGTCGGAACGGCTGGGCTGCCGGTGCGCTGTCCGATGGATATGGTCCAAAGTTTGGCCCATGTACCGTCGGCTTCCACCTTCTTCAGGAAGGCATTGATGAAGGCCACGCCGTCCGAGCCCTTGGGCAGTCCAACGCCGTAAGGGTCCTGCGTACCAAAGGGCGCGCCCGCCAGCTTCCCGTCGCCGGTTCCGAGGCTCAGGGCGTTGAGCAGCAACGTATGGTCGGTCACGTAGGCATCCACGCGTCCCTGGCGCAGTGCGTCAAGGGCTTCCTGGTGCGTCTGGAACTCTTGTACGACGGCCTTGGGCGCGTACTGCGCCAGGACCGCGGGCCCCGTGGAGCCCGCCTGCGTGGCGACCTTCCTGCCGGCCAGATCGTTGTAGGACTGAATCGTCTTGTTGTTCGCCTTGACCAGCACCCCGGCCTGCGAGGTGTAGTAAGGCCCTGCGAACGAGATCTTCTCGGCGCGGGCGGGGGTGATGGAGTAGGTGGCGAACACCATGTCCACCTGGTCGTTGATGAGCACCTGTTCGCGCGTGGACGAGGTCACCTGCGTGAACTGGACCTTGGCCCCGTTGCCCAGGATGTAGCGTGTGATGAGTTGGGCCAGACCTGCGTCGAAGCCGCGGACCTTGCCGTCTTTCTCGTTGAGCAGCGAGAAAAGATTCGAGGTTTGCGTGCCGCCGAGGCGCAGCGTCCCGGCCTGCTTGATCTTGCTGGCCCAGGTGCTCGATGCGATGGTCGCAGCGTCGGCGACGGGGCCCTGCGCGATCAGCGCGTCAAACGCCGTTGTATTGATGGGCGTGCCCTGCGCGAAAAGCGGTGCACTGGTCACAATTGACAGTGCCACCACCGTGGATTTCAGAATGGATTTGAACGACATGCATTCCTCTTGGATGGTGTGTGACTCAAACCAATATATCGCAGTTATGGAATGCGCGGACTGCTGATCCGGCCCGTCCAACGTTGTGCACGCGACGCACCCATCCATGTCGTTCATGGCCCGCCCCGTCGCCACGGCTCGACGATTTGGAGCTGTTCCTCGCCTTCCCATCCATCGGATCGGTCTGAGCCGTTCCAGCGGCTGGTGGTCACCAAGCAAGTGCAACTGCACTCCAAACATGTCCAGCAGCATCCAATCGAAGCCAGCATGCCGCGGCACACTGAATGGCATACCAATCGATTTAAAAAACAAAAAAAGCCTAAGTGAATCAATTGCTTAGGCTTTTTATCTGGCGGAGACTGTGAGATTCGAACTCACGGACGGTTGCCCGTCGGCAGTTTTCAAGACTGCTGGTTTAAACCACTCACCCAAGTCTCCGGGTTAGAAGCCGCGTATTCTAGCCGCGCCTTTGGCGCTGATTGCTCGGTCATGCCCTTGGTGCCGGCAAAAGCCGTTGCGCGCGCCATGCCTCTTGGCGTCACATGCCCAGTGACTTGAGCAGTGCGTCGGTGTCGCTGGAGTCCACCGGGGGCAGGGGCATTTCTGCAGCAGCACGGGTTTCTGCCATCAGTGCATCGGGGTCGGGTGCCTCCTGCGCCTCGAAGTCATACAGCTTGATGAATTCGGTGCGGTCGATGGCCAGTTCCAGATAGAAGATGTTGTTGTTGCCGGTGTAGAAGGTCACGCGCCGTGCCTCGGGCTTGTCGAGGTTGGCGTCCACGCTCAACATCACCTGCTTGTTCAGCACCAGCATCTTGGGCTGGTTCTGCGTGATGTGGGTCTGCAGTTCGCGCCGCACCTTGCCGGTGAAATCGCCCACCACCTGGTTCATGAG
>DAOPUP010000059.1:0-9629 GCA_035350655.1 Acidovorax sp.
TTTGCGATGAGGGCTTGACTTCTTCGTCCCAGGTCAACATAGATTTTCCAGTGTTTGGATTATGAAAGCAGTGCTGCAAAAAGGAAAGCACTGAAGCGTTGCGCAGCAAGGATTTGTTGCTTCACAGCACATGAGCAACGCCTCGGAGGTAGCCGAGGCGTTGGGCTGGGGCTCCTTACTGGCAAGCCTCGCAAGTCGGATCGTCGATGGCGCAGAACTTGACGTCCGTTGCGGGCAAGGCAGCGGCCTGCGCAGCGGCTGTAGCTGCCGCTGCGTCGAGTGCGCTGGGCTGGGCTTGCACGGGTGCCGATGCGCTGGCTGCGCCACCGTCACTGCCTGACGAAACCGCGTTGAGCTGGCGTGTGTTCACGGTGCTCATCTCGACATGGGTGGCGCTTTGCGTGCGCAGGTAGTACGTGGTCTTGAGACCGCGCACCCAGGCGAGCTTGTAGGTGTCGTCCAGCTTCTTGCCCGATGCGCCGGCCATGTAGATGTTGAGGCTCTGCGCCTGGTCGATCCACTTCTGGCGGCGCGAGGCGGCTTCCACCAGCCACTGCGGTTCGACTTCAAACGCTGTGGAGTACAGCGCCTTGATGTCTTGCGGCACGCGGTCGATGGGATGCAGCGAGCCCTTGAAGTGCTTGAGGTCCATGATCATCACGTCGTCCCACAGACCCAGGCGCTTCAAGTCGCGCACCAGCCCGCCGTTGATCACGGTGAATTCGCCCGACAGGTTGGACTTGACCGACAGATTGCCAAACGAGGGTTCGATCGAAGCATCGACGCCGATGATGTTGGAGATGGTGGCGGTGGGCGCAATGGCCACGCAGTTGGAGTTGCGCATGCCGTCCTGGGCAATTTTCTTGCGCAGGGCGTCCCAGTCCAGCGTGGACGAACGATCCACTTCCACGTAACCGCCACGGGCCTCGGACAGCATGTCCAGCGTATCGAAAGGCAGGATGCCACGATCCCACAGCGAGCCCTTGTAGCTGGAGTACTTGCCACGCTCCCGGGCCAGCTCGGTGGAGGCCCAGTATGCGTAGTAACAGATGGCTTCCATCGATTGATCTGCAAATTCCACGGCCTCTTGCGAGGCGTAGGGAATGCGCAGTTCGTACAGGCTGTCCTGAAAGGCCATCAGGCCCAGGCCCACCGGGCGGTGACGCAGGTTGGAGTCGCGCGCCTTCTTGACGGCGTAGTAGTTGATGTCGATCACGTTGTCGAGCATGCGCATGGCGACCGTGATGGTCTTTTTGAGCTTGTCGTGGTCGATCCGGCCGTCTTTCAGATGCTGCAGCAGGTTGACCGAGCCGAGGTTGCACACGGCAGTTTCTGTGTCGCTGGTGTTGAGCGTGATCTCGGTGCACAGGTTGCTTGAATGCACCACGCCGGCATGCTGCTGGGGCGAGCGCACATTGCAGGCGTCCTTGAAGGTGATCCACGGATGGCCGGTCTCGAACAGCATGGTCAGCATCTTGCGCCACATGTCGGTGGCCTGCACCGTCTTGGCCGGCTTGATCTCACCGCGCGCGGCCTTTTCTTCGTAGGCGACATAGGCCTTTTCGAAATCGGCGCCGAAGAGGTCATGCAGGTCGGGCACGTTGGAGGGCGAGAACAGCGTCCAGGTGCCCTTTTCCATCACGCGGCGCATGAACAGGTCGGGGATCCAGTTGGCCGTGTTCATGTCGTGCGTGCGGCGGCGGTCGTCGCCGGTGTTCTTGCGCAGTTCCAGGAACTCTTCGATGTCGAGGTGCCAGGTTTCCAGGTACGTACAGACGGCACCCTTGCGCTTGCCGCCCTGGTTCACGGCCACGGCGGTGTCGTTGACGACCTTCAGGAAAGGCACCACGCCCTGCGATTCGCCATTGGTGCCCTTGATATGACTGCCCAGCGCGCGGACGCGGGTCCAGTCGTTGCCCAGACCGCCGGCAAACTTGGAGAGCAGGGCGTTTTCCTTGATCGACTCATAGATGCCATCGAGGTCGTCGGGCACCGTGGTCAGGTAGCACGATGACAGCTGTGAGCGCAAAGTGCCGCTGTTGAACAGCGTGGGCGTGCTGGACATGAAATCAAAGCTCGAGAGGATTTCGTAGAACTCGATGGCGCGGGCTTCGCGGTCGATTTCATTCAGCGACAGGCCCATGGCCACGCGCATGAAGAAAGCCTGGGGCAGTTCGATGCGGGTTTTCTTGACATGCAGGAAGTAGCGGTCATACAGGGTTTGCAGGCCCAGGTAATCGAACTTCAGGTCGCGGTCGGCCTTGAGCGCTGCGCCCAGGCGCTGCAGGTCGTACTGCAGCAGACGTTCATCGAGCAGGTCGTTTTTCACGCCCTTTTTGATGAACTGCGGGAAATAGTCCACATAGCTTTGCGCCATTTCGCCCTGGGTGACTTCGCGGCCCAGGACTTCCCGCACGATGGTGTGCAGCAGCAGGCGTGCCGTGGCGTAGGTGTAGTCCGGGTCTTTCTCGATCAGGGTGCGCGCGGCAAGGATGGATGCCTTGTAGACCTCTTCCATCGGAACACCGTCATACAGGTTGCGCATGGTTTCCGC
The DNA here is from genome assembly GCA_035350655.1 of Acidovorax sp. Classification (GTDB taxonomy): domain Bacteria; phylum Pseudomonadota; class Gammaproteobacteria; order Burkholderiales; family Burkholderiaceae_C; genus Acidovorax. The sequence continues at coordinate 2,555 of DAOPUP010000059.1, forward strand.
CACGATGGGCTGGGCGTGAACATCCGCCCCCAGGCCGACACAGGCCGATGCGATCAGGGACTCCAGGCGGGCCAGGTCCAGCACCACGCGCTCACCGCCATCGAGGACATGCAGTTGGGGGGCGGCAGGTGCCTGCTCTTCGTTTTGCCGCGCGCGTTCCTGGGTGCGGCGCTCGCGATAGAGCACATAGGCCCGTGCAATCTCATGGTGACCGCCACGCATCAGGCCCAATTCCACCTGGTCCTGCACGTCTTCAATGTGAAAAGTCCCGCCGCCCGGGCGTGAGCGCATGAGCGCGCGGGTCACGTTCTGTGTCAGCGCATCCACCACTTCGCGCACGCTGGCCGATGCAGCGCCCTGCGTGCCATGCACGGCCAAAAAGGCCTTCATCATGGCGACGGCGATCTTTTGCGGCTCAAACGGGACGACAGCGCCATTGCGCCGGATGATCTGGTAATGGGTCAGCGCATTGCCGGTCGCAGCAGGGTGTGTTGGCAGCACTTGCGCAGTGGCTGCGATGGCGGTGGCGGGGGTGTTCAAAGCAGCTTGCATGGGTGTCCTTTTCTGTGGGCTGTCCGGGATGGGCTGGCGGGCTTGAAAAGCCGACGCCGGGTTCGCTGGCGTGCGACGGCATTCAACCTTGCGCACACTATATATGGTGTGTAGCGTCTATTAAAGACACTACCGGTAGTGTACTGGAAGGAGGCTTGCCCCAGGCTGAGGCAGGCCGTTGGATGCGGGTTCAGTAGGGGGTCGATGCGCTGCGCAGGCCCCGTGCAGCCGACATTCCATGATCAAAATCAAGCCATTGCGGGCGGCGCAGGCGGCTTTGCAGGAGTGGGCCGCACGGGCATTGGGTTCACATGCTGGTCCGAAGCGCAGGGCATTGCGGTCGGAGATGTGTGTTGGCTACAACAGCCTCATGGGACGGCGTTCTGCATGCCCGGGTTTTTGTCTGGAAACCGTCCGCTGGGCCAGGCCAGCAGCCTTTGAAGCCGTGGCCAGTCAAATCCCGGACCGGGGTCTTGCTTGCGTCCCGGCGCGATATGTTCGTGCCCTGCCACATGGGCCACTGGGTAGCGCGCTGCAAGGTCGGTGCACAACTGGGCCAGCACCTCGTATTGCGCCGGCTCAAAGGTCTGCCCTTCGAGTCCTTCGAGCTCGATACCAATCGAGTCGTCGTTGCACTGGGCGCGCCCGCGGTAACAGGACTGGCCGGCATGCCAGGCGCGCTGGTCGCAGTCTACAAATTGCCAGAGGGTGCCGTTGCGTTCAATGAAGAAGTGCGCGGATACCTGCAGCCCACGGATGCTCTGGAAGTAAGGGTGCGCGTCCCAGTCCAGCGTGTTGGCAAACAGCTGCTGCACCGCTCCGCTGCCATAGTGTCCGGGCGGAAGGCTGATGGAGTGGACCACGATCAGGTCGATGGCAGCGCCATCCGGGCGGGGGCCGAAATTGGGCGAGGGCTGCCGCAGCGCATCGCGGTGCCAGCCTGCGTCCCAGGGGGGCGGGGGCGCAGAGGGGTCAGCCAAGGTCGTCATGCAGGTCGTTGTCGTTCGGGACCGCAATGTTCAAGCGGGCAATGCGGTAGCGGATCTGGCGCAGGCTGATGCCCAGCCGTGCGGCAGTGGCGGTCCGGTTGTAGTGGGCCTCGCGTAGCGCACGCACCAGGATTTCGCGCTCCTGCTGGTCAAGCCAAGCCTGAAGGTCATTGGGCAGCGTGGCGCAAGAGGGCAGTCCGTGGGGCGCCAGCGTGCCAGGCAGTGTCTGGGCAAGGGGCGTGGCGGCCGGCGCCTGTGGGGCTGGGGGCGATGGCCGGGTGCCAAAGGCTTCGGCGACACCGGGGGCGCACTCTAACTGCAGTTCATCGCCATCACTCAGCGCCACGGCCCGGTGCAGCAGGTTTTCCAGTTCACGCACGTTGCCTGGCAAGGGGTGGCTGGCGATGGCGCTCAGCACGTGCTGCGTCAGCGCCGGCGGTTTCATGCCCGATTCCCGCGCAATGCGGCCCAGCAAGGCGGCACACAGTGCGGGCAGATCCTCCCGGCGTTCGCGCAGGGGGGGAATGACCATCTCGATCACGTTCAGGCGGTAATACAGATCCTGGCGGAACCGGCCCGACAGCACGTCGGCTGCGAGGTCCCGGTGGGTGGCGCTGACGATCCGTACGTCCACATTCTCTTCCTGGGTCGATCCCAGGGGGCGCACGCTGCGCTCCTGAATGGCGCGCAGCAGTTTCGATTGCATGATCAGGGGCAGATCGCCGATTTCATCGAGAAAAAGCGTGCCGCCGCGTGCGGCCTGGAAATAGCCGTCGCGATCCTGGTTGGCGCCTGTGTAGGAGCCTTTGCGGGCGCCGAAAAATTCGGCTTCGAGCAGGTTTTCGGGGATGGCGCCGCAATTGACGGCAACGAGGGGACCGTCAGCGCGCTGGCTGCTGGCATGCAGCGCCTGGGCCACCAGTTCCTTGCCGGTTCCGGACTCGCCGTGGATCAGCACCGGTGCCATGCTACGGGCCACCTTGGTGATGCGCTGCTTGACGTCGCGAATGGCCTGCGATTCGCCCACGAGGCGATCCAGCGCCCCTGCGCTGCCCGCTGGCTCGGCCGTGCTGGCCGGGCGTGCGGGGCTGCGGCTGGAGCGTGGCGCAGGCACGCCCCCTGTTCCCTGCACCGCCGAGGCGACCACCGAGCGAAACTGTTTCAGGTCCACCGGCTTGGTCAGGTAGTCAAACGCGCCCGAGCGCAGGGCTTCGACCGCATTTTCCGCAGAGCCGTAGGCTGTCATGACCACGCAGCGCTCTCGGCGTTGCTGGTCGCGCAGGTCCTGCAACAGCTCCATGCCGAAACCGTCAGGCAGGCGCATGTCGGTAATCACGGCGTCAAACCGATGGTTCCTCAGCTGCTGGCGCGCTTCCTGCAGGCTGGAGGCGGTGGCCACGCGGTAGCCTTCCCGCAGCAGCGTCAGTTCGTACAGGGTGCGCAGATCGGGCTCGTCGTCGACGACCAGGATGGAGGCGGCTGGGGCGTTCATGGATGCAAGGAGGGTTCAGACCACGATGGTGTCAAACAGGGTGGCATTTGCGGCAGGGCGTGTATTGCGGCGAAAACCCACGGTGAAGGCGTTGCCACCGACCTCACCACGTGGCGTGGTGCGCACCAGGCGCTGGTAATCAATGGAGGCACCGTGGCGTTGGCACAGCTCCCGGCAGATGTAAAGGCCCAGTCCGCTGGATCGGCTTTCGGAGGAAAAAAATGGCTCGAACAGGTGGCGCTCCACCGATTTGTCCATGGGCTCGCCATCGCTCCAGACCTGCAGGCTGATTTGCCCCAAGGCGCTGGCGCGCGTGGTGATGACCAGCGAATCGTCTTCCGGGCCCTTGTAGCGCAGCGCATTGTCCAGCAGATTGAACAGGACCCGCCGCAGGTGCTCGGCATCAAACTCGACCTGGGCGCCCTCGGCCATCAGGGAAACGCGGCCGTGGCGCTGTGCCGGACTCTGGCGTTGCCAGTCCGTCCAGACCAGCGCCACGGTCTCGTCGAGCATCAGCGCGGACGCAGGCGCGTGGCTGATCTGGTGCTGAACCCGGGCAATGTCCAGCACTTCGTCGGCGATGCGTGCCAGGCGCTCTGCGTTCTGCTGCACCATCTGCGCGAGTTGCTTTTGGCCCGGGTCGTGCAGATCTTCCTCAAGCAAGGCATTGGCCTGAACGATGGCGGCCAGCGGGTTGCGTATTTCATGGGCCACAGCGGCCGACATGCGGCCCATGGCCGCCAGTTTTTCGGTGCGCAAACGGGCCTCGAGCTCGCGCAGGTCGTGCAGGAACATCACGCACAAACGTTCGCCGGGCGCTTTCGGGGATTCCTGGCGTGACGCGGTCAGCCAGCTGCGCACATGCAGCCCGGTCGGGCTTTGGCCGGGGTGCAGCAGGCCCACATCGGCCGAGACGGATTGTTCTTCGACGAAGGTTTGCTGTGCCAGCGTCACCAGCGGCGCCCAGGCGGGGCTTTCGCTCAGGGTAAACGATGGCGGCGATGCCATGTCCCTCCCCAGTAGCAGCAGTGCTGCCGGGTTCGCAATGCGCACCACATTCTGGCTGTCCAGGACCAGCACACCGTCGGTGAGGTGCTCGATCACCAGCGTGCTGACCTGCGACTGCACCCGCGCGGCCATCTGGCTGTGCAAGGCCAGCTGCTGTTCGCGCGCCAGTCGCACGGACAGCTGGTGTACCAGGTACGTGATGACAAAGAACCCGGTGCCTGCCAGGGCACTCTGCAGGTAGAGTGGTGCTTCGTCACCTCCGCCATGCTGGCCTTGCCACCAGGCCCAGGCCAGCAGCAGCAAGGTGACGCAGGCTGTTGTGCCCAGGGCCAGGGACAGCGTGCCCAGCACCGCCGCCATCAGAATAGGTAAGCCGAACAGGGGGGTGTAATTCATGGCGCCGGCTTGCAGCAATTGCAAAGCGCACACCGCAGCCAGATCCACTCCGATGAACGGGAGCCATTGCGGCCCTGCCGCGGGCGGCGGGGGGGCGCCGCCTGCCAGGGCGCGCCCGGCCAGGGTGGCTGCAAGGTAGGCCCCGCACACCGCCAGCACAGCGGGCCCAGGCACCAGGTTGATGAACAGGCCCAGGCCCTGTAAGACCAGTAGTGCCAGTGCCACCATGGCACGGCCGGTCAGGATGCCGCGCCACAGGCGCACAAAAGGCGCGTCGGCCACAGAAGGGGAGGGGGCCGGTGGTGCGAAAGGCATTGCGTCAGGTGTTGTGTTGGCGCTGGTGCTCGGCGCAGCAGTAGGCACGATGCCCCAGCACCAGGGCCTCTGCGCGCGGCACATGCAGGCCGCAATGATCGCAGGCCACCATGTCCTGCGGCAACGCGCTGCGCCTGGGCCCCGGCTTCTCGGCGCTGGAGTCGGGTGTTCGGCGGATGCGCCAGATGCCCACGACCACCGCCAGCACCATCAGCAGGACAAGGTATTTCATGTGCTGCGACCTAATACCACTTCCATCACGAAGCGAGAACCCACATAGGCCAGCAGCAAAAGCACGGCGCCGGCGTAGAGCATGCGCACGGCATTGCGCCCGCGCCAGCCAAATCGCGCACGGCCCAGCAGCAAGGCGGCAAAAGTGGTCCATGACAGCAGCGAGAAGATCGTCTTGTGGTCCCAGCGTCCTGCATGGCCGTAGAGCATTTCCCCAAACAGCCAGCCGGCCAGCAGGGTGGCTGTCAAGAGCACGAAGCCGGCGGTCACGAAGCGGAAGGTGAGCCGCTCCAGTGTGAGCAGCGGGATACCGTTCTGCGGGTCTTCGGCCTGCCGTATCTGGCGCTCGGCGCGCGTCATGAGCCAGGCGTGCACCACGGCCGCCGCAAAAAGTCCGTAGCAGGCAATGCCCAGCGCCAGGTGCAGCGGCAGCCAGGCCGAAGCGGCCACATGCAGCGGCTGGCCAGGAAACAGCAGGGTCAGCAGGACCGACGCCGCGCCCAGCACCGCCAGCATCCAGCGCGCCTGCAGCTGGGGGAAAAGCTGGCGCTCGACGGCATACATGGTGAGCACCAGCCAAGCGGTCATCGACAATGCGGGCGCGAAGCCGAAGCGGGGTGTGCCTCCCCACAGGCCCCACACCAGCACGGCGGCGTGCAGCACCCAGGCTGCCAGCAGCGTGTTGCGCGCCGCAGCGGCGCTCAGGCGCGAGGATGCAGCCGCCGACAGGGCATACGCGGCGGCGGCCGCCAGGGCCAAGAGCCAGCTGGCAGGGGAAGCACTGGGTAAAATCATGGGTCACAGTTTAGCCTTTCGCCCACCGCCAGCGCTCTGGCGGGCGCGCGCGCCGCCGGCGCTCGCGGGCACTACCGGAACACCTTATGGCCTCCGCCCTTACCGACAAACTCACGCGCCTCGTCAAGGAGATGCGTGGCCAGGCCCGCATCACCGAATCCAACGTGCAGGACATGCTGCGCGAGGTGCGCATGGCCCTGCTTGAAGCCGACGTGGCCCTGCCCGTGGTGCGCGACTTCATCGCCCGCGTCAAGGACAAGGCGCTGGGCCAGGAGGTGCTGGGCTCGCTCAAGCCAGGGCAGACCCTGGTCAGCATCGTCAACCGCGAGCTGGCCGCCACCATGGGCGAGGGCATTGCCGACATCAACCTGGCCGCCCAGCCGCCTGCCGTGATCCTGATGGCGGGCCTGCAGGGGGCGGGCAAGACCACCACCACCGCCAAGCTGGCCAAGCACCTCATTGAAAAGCGCAAAAAGAAGGTGCTCACGGTGTCCGGCGACGTGTACCGCCCCGCCGCCATCGAGCAACTCAAGACCGTGACCCGGCAGGCGGGCGCCGAATGGTTCCCCAGCACGCCCGACCAGAAGCCCCACGACATCGCCGTGGCGGCGCTGGACTATGCGAAGAAGCACTATTTCGATGTGCTGCTGGTCGACACCGCCGGCCGCCTGGCCATCGACGAAGTGCTGATGCAGGAAATCAAGGACCTGCACGCCACCCTGAACCCGGTCGAGACGCTGTTCGTGGTCGATGCCATGCAGGGCCAGGACGCCATCAACACCGCCCGTGCCTTCAAGGAGGCATTGCCGTTGACCGGTATCGTGCTGACCAAACTCGACGGCGATTCGCGCGGTGGTGCCGCCCTGTCGGTGCGCCAGATCACGGGCGCACCGATCAAATTTGCCGGCGTGTCCGAAAAGATCGATGGCCTGGAGGTGTTCGATGCCGAGCGCCATGCTGGCCGCATCCTGGGCATGGGCGATATCGTGGCCCTGGTCGAGCAGGTGACCGCGGGCGTGGACATCGAGGCGGCGCAGAAGCTCGCGGCCAAGGTCAAGAGCGGCGATGGCTTCGACCTGAACGACTTTCTCTCGCAGATTCAGCAGATGAAGCAGATGGGGGGGCTGTCCAGCCTGATGGACAAACTGCCCTCGCACCTCACGGCCAAGGCCGGTGCGGTCGACATGGACAAGGCCGAAAAAGACATCAAGCGCAAGGAAGGCATCATCCAGAGCATGACCCCGCTGGAGCGCCGCAAGCCCGAACTCATCAAGGCCACCCGCAAGAAGCGCATTGC
>DAOPUP010000060.1:0-9614 GCA_035350655.1 Acidovorax sp.
GCAGGTTGCGCTGCACGGTGGCCACGTCGTTCACAGACTCGGCCATCATGCGCGTAAGCTCCTGCACGCGCGTGAAACGGTCAAATTCCAGCGGATCGAACCCAGCGGCGGAGTCTTTCGAAAGAGCCAGGCGCGACTGCATTTGCGACTCCGCCTGCAGTTCAATGTCGCGCAGCTGCTGACGCAAGCGATCCAGATTGCCTGACAAATCAGCCAGCGAGCTGCGGAACTGCCCCATGCGCGCGTCCAGACGCGAACGGCTGATCATGACCTCGCCCGCCTGGTTCACCAGACGGTCGAGCAACTGCGCGCGCACGCGCACCGACTGGTTCGCCGCCACATGCACAGGCGCAAGCTGCGAAGCCCCACGAAGCCGCACCGCCGGTGCGATTTCAGACGCGGGTGCCTTTATGGCGCCAGCGCCAGTGGCAGACACGGTCAGATCGCTCGGAACCGCAGGGAGCGCAACCACGGCGTCCGCGGCCGCCTGCCCACCCACGACGCGGAGGAATTCCAAATTCGCCTGCAGCGCATCAAAGTTCGCCAGCAGCGGCTCAATCTGGCCGGCCGTGAGGGTTTCCAGGTCGAGTTGCTCAATGAGCGACTCCAACCGGTGGGCCATCTCTCCCAGCCGCATGGCGCCAGCCAGGCGTGAACTGCCCTTGAGGGTGTGCAAGGCACGCAGCACCTCGCTTCTCGCCCCCAGGTTGTCTGGGCGCGAAGCCCACTGCCGCAAGGCACCGCCCAGTTGGGGCAGCAGTTCCGCGGCTTCCTCTTCAAAGATGTGGAACAGGTCGGGGTCAATAACGTCAATGGCGTCGATCGCGTCATCCACCTCGGAGCCTGCAAAAACGGCATGTGCCATCGCATCGTCGATGCGTTGATCGTGCTCCCCTGCGACCACAGACAGCGCCGGCGCCACATACCCTGCAGCCCCCCCTTCGGCAGCTTGCACTGTCGGTCCCTGGGACGGCACAGGCTCCCGGAGGTCTTCAACGGCGGGGGCGGCCAGCGCGATCTCCGGTGCGCCTGCCATGCCATCGAACTCTTCCTCCGGTGGCGACAGAGTGGTCACCACCTCGGTTGCCAGGATGCGATGCAGCTGCTGCAGCACCTGCGCGCTCGGATCCTTCAGGAATCCTGCGGCAAATTGATGTAAAAGGCGACGAATATCCTCCGCAGCAGCCATGAACACATCGGCCTGCTCTGCAGTTCCAGCCGACTGTAGTTGAACATGCTGCAACGCATGTTCGAGCACCCGGGCCATTTCCGACAGCGCGGTAAAGCCCACGGTCGCAGAACTGCCCGCCAGAGAATGCGCCAGCACCACGGCGGCATCGGGCAAAGGCTCGTGCAGCTCCAGCGCCCATTCCTGCAGCAAGGTGACCAGTCGGCGTGACCACTCGTCGGCCTCGTTGAGGTACACGTTGTAAAGGGGAATTGCGATACGCAAGGTGTCGATCACCTTGACGGCCTCATCCGCGGGCGCTTCTTCCTCGGGCAATTCGGCCGTCACGGCAACCGGCTCCCGAGGCGCCTGCGCGGAACCAGCCTGCAAACCTGCATCGGCGGATTCCAGTTCCCGTGCCAACATGGCCACGAACTCCGCATCGACCACCCGTGGCGCACCAACCGCGCCCTCCGTATCCGGGCCACTGACGTCCGCTGCGTCGCCGGCACCCTCCGCCACGGCAGGCATCGGCTCCAGGCCCGGCAAGTCCAGGTCCGGCAAACCGTCATTCAAAACGACCGATGCGGCCGGCGCATCGTTCAGGGCCTCGGTGAACGCGGAAAAATCTATGCCCTCACTCTCGACTTCGGCCTCAGTCGCCGCAGCGGCCTCGGTTGCGGGGGCGGTATGGTGAAATCCGGACCCGATCTCGGTATCCTCGAAGTCCGCCATCAATGGCACGGCCGCATGGGTGGCATCCCCCACCTCGGCGTCCGTGGGCGCGATCTCCGGCAGCGGCCTCAAAGGCAGCAAGTCGGTATCGGACACCTCCTGTGCACCATCGGCCACCTTCGCAAAATCCTGCAGCGCAGCAGGGTCCGTCTCGACAGGCACCAGGGGGGCCACCGGCGGCGCCAGCGGGAGCAAGCGGCCCTCCAGACGCATGGCGTCGGCACAAGAGCGAAATATTTGCGCGTCCCAGACCCCGGCGGAGCCGGCCGCAATGTCATCGGCCCAGCGGCCCAGCGCCTGCAAACAGTCCGAGGACAACTGCAGCAGATCGGGCTGCATGGGCTTTTGCTCCGCCAGCCAGGCATTGAGCACCTGCTCCATCGCCCAGGAAGCCTCGCCAAATTCGTTGAGCCCCACCAGGCGTGAACTGCCCTTGAGCGTATGAAATGCGCGGCGCAGCGTGGCCTGCTCTCTCAGATTGGCCGGCTCGTCCGCCAGCAGATCGATGGCGGCCAACCCGGTACCCACCACTTCGCGCACCTCTTCCAGGAACACGTCCAGCAACTCATCATCCATCTCCGGCGCCTGCACCAGCGGCGCGGGGATGGCGATGGTGGGCAGTGCGGTGGCTTCCGAGGACAATTCCTGCGGCATCCGCAGTTCAAAGGAAAAATCGGGCAGCAACACTTCCGATGCCGGTGCAGCGCTTTCGGCGGCGGGGATGACAGGCGCCTGTGCACCAACTGGCGCTTGCGCCATGTTGCCTGCGGCAGGCACATGGGGCTTGCCCACCAGCATGCGCAACTCGCCCAACTCTTCATCGTAGACAAAGAGATTGCGCGCCATCGTGCGCTGGTAGCTGAGCATGTCGATCAGGAACCCGAGCGCACCCAGGCTGTTGCCCAGCCTCTCAAAAGTTGGCTGCCGCTCGTCTGGCGGCGTTTCATTGATCAGCAAGCGCTCGATGGTGTCGCGCATGCGCACGACCGCCAACGATGCCTGGTCCAGGCCCAGCACGGACAGGACGCCGCGCATCTGGGCCAGATGCCCCGGTACTGCGGCCAGCACCTCGGTGTCCTGGGGGTTGCGGAAGAACTGGTCCAGTGATTTCTCGACCGTCCCCAGCGTGGAACGCAACTCGTCCACCACACTGCCCATGGTCTGCTTGTCGCTGACCCGTCGGTACAGCTCCTCCATCCACAACTCCAGCGGCTCCGGCTCCGCGCCAGCGACCACGGCGTCCAGGCGCTGCGCCAGACGTGCTGCACGCATCTCCATCTGCCCATCAGCCGCATCAAGCTCCTCAAAAGCAGCCTGCAGGTACAGCACCGAGGTCGCCACCTCCATCGCCAATGCGGGCGATGGAGGCTCTCCTGACAACGCAGTGGCCTCCAGGGCCCGCGTCAGGCCGTCGGCCAGACGCTCGTTACCCGGATGCAGCTTGCGCAGGGAATCACAAACCAGGCTGAACTGATCGGCCGCCGGCTTGAGCTTGTTGCGGTCGCCTCCCGCCAGCGCCGACCAAGTTTCCGTGGCGGATGCTATGCGCTTGCGCGCCTGCGCCAGCAAGGCCGGATCGAACCGACCGAAACGCGCAGTTTCATAGTCGACTGGTTTGAATCGTTCCAATTCGAACGATTTTCTGACCGCCTGAAGCGCCGGCGCTGCATCGGCATCCCCCTCTGCGGGTTGGGCCTGGGCACAGTAAAAAAGCAGATCCTGAACCAGGCGGTCCGCAATCGCGGCATCGCCTTTGGCCAGGGTGGCGTATTGCATCAACACCCTGGAGGCGACCCGCTTGACATAAACGTCCGGCGACAGCAGCCCCTTGCCGAGGGCTTCGAAAAAACCCGCACAGATTTTCCAGAAGGCGCGCGCTGGCGGATCCGACTGGGCCGCCACCAATCCCAGACAGGTGTCACGCATGCTCGTCGCAGCCGACAGGTCGCCCGATTTGACAATCTTCAGCACGGCGGCATCCAGACGCGCCCGCGCCTGCGCGCCGTAGGGCAGCGGGGCCCCCACCACGGCATCTTCCGGCTCGCGAAAACGGTGCTCCAGGGGCCACAGGTCCGCGGGGTGCACGCGCTCAGCGCCTGCAAGGGCCTGGGCGTCGCGGTACTGAGGGAACAGCGCGACCGCAGACGCCGGCTTGCCGTCCAAGACACTTTCAAGGTATTCGATGAGGGCGAAGCCCGCACGCTCGATGACCGCAGTCGCCTCGCCGCTGCACAGATCCGGTCGCTGCACAAACTTCTGCACGGCGGACTCCATGGCACGCAAGACCAACGCCGGCGGAGCCAGGCCCACCATTTCGAGGGCGCCGCTCGCCTGGTGCAGCTGCTGGCGAGCCATGCGCAATGCACCTACATCCAGCGAAGCGAGATCAGACTCACTGGCCAGTTCGGTTTCTCGCACAAAACGACGCATCGCCTTGACAGCGCCATCGAGAGATTTGCGCAGCTCGTCAAGCACCCACGCCAAAGGCCCCAGATCCTGATCGCTCGGGACTCCCTCTGTGGCGGTTGCATTGTTGACATCGATAGATGGCATGAATTCCGTCCCCGGCTGCAATGAGCCGCTGGTTGATGACTGCGTCAGGCGATCTTGAAACGAGCCACCGATTGGCGCAATTCTTCAGCCATGTGCGAAAGCTCGCGCACCTGCTGTGCCGTCGTTCGCGTCCCCTCACCGGTCTGCTCGGTCACCGCAAAAATGTGCTGGATGTTGTCGGCCACTTCGTTGGCCAGAACCGCCTCCCGGGAGGTCGAGGACGAGATCTGCTCAATCAACTCGGCCAGGCGACGCGACACGCGGTCAATCTCCGTCAGTGCAGTGCCTGCGCTGTCGGACAGGCGGGCCCCTTCCACAACGCCCTGTGTCGATCGTTCCATGGCCGCCACAGCATCCTGGGTGTCGGTCTGAATGGCTTTCACGAGGGCCGAAATCTGCCGCGTGGCATCGGCGGACCGCTCCGCCAGCCGCTGCACTTCTTCGGCCACCACCGAGAACCCCCGGCCCGCGTCACCGGCAGATGCTGCCTGAATGGCGGCATTCAGGGCCAGCACGTTCGTCTGCTCGGTAATGTCGGAAATCAGCTCGGTGATTTCACCGATCTCCTGCGACGATTCACCCAGACGCTTGATGCGCTTGGAGGTGTCCTGGATCTGGTCACGGATCGAGTTCATCCCGCCGATGGCGTTTTGCACGGCCTGTAAGCCCGAGTCCGCAGCCTGCAGCGACTGGCGAGCCACGGCAGCGGACTCCTGCGCCTGCGTGGATACTTCGTTGATTCGGGTCGCCATATCCAGCACGGACCGGCCGGTTTCACGAATTTCGCGCAGCTGCTCCGTGGAGGCTGCCAGCAGTTCCGTGGAGGTGCTGTCCACCTGGGCCGTCGTCTGCGCCACGCGGGTTGCCGTGTTCTGAACGCTGCCCACCAAATGGCGCAACTCCTCCACCGTGTAGTTCACCGAGTCGGCGATGGCGCCGGTGATGTCTTCCGTCACCGTGGCTTCCTGCGTCAGGTCACCTTCGGCCACCGACTGCAACTCGTTCATCAACCGCAAAATGGCCGCCTGGTTGGCGTCGTTCACACGCTTGGCCTCCTGCTCCTGGCGCTTGGCGTCTCTTTGCTGCAGCTCCGCCGCCACCTGACGGCCCCGGCTATCGAGCAGTTGCACGCGGGAAACGCCAACACCGCACAGCAGCAGAAACAAGCCTGCCAGCGCCAGGGCGGCAAACTGCCCGGCACCCAGACCCGTCTGCGCGGAGAGCTTGCCCTGCAACTCTTCCAGTTGGCGACGCAGCGGTTCGCTGTCGGCAATGATCGCGGACTGGGCTTCACGGGCGGAAACCAGCCCCTGCAGGTTGCCCAGAATGGCACTGGCCTGCGTGCGGGTCTGTTCGTACAGCTTGAGCAGGGCTTGGAGCTGTTCGCGCGTCTGTGCATCCCGGGTCGCAGCCACCCGCAGTTCCGCACTTCCGTTGAGCAGGCCCTGGGCGATTTCCTTGAAGGAGTTCAAGTCTTTGCCCAGCAGAAAAACGGCTTCGGGGCTCACGCCTTCCATGGTCTGGAATTCATTGGCCGACTTGCCGATACGCTGGGTCAGCATCACCAGCTGGCCGGCGGCAGAGATCTCGGCCGATGGCGCGTTTTGCTGCAGCTTGAGGGAGGACACGGTTTCGGCGATTTCCAGCAGGTCAGACGATTGGCGGTTGATGATGCGCAGTGCATCGCCCACCTGGGTCAGGATTTTTTGCTGGCCCATGACCACGCCGGCATTGCGTTCCGCGCGCTCCGCGAGGACGTTGACACCGTCCAGGTCGGTCTTGAATTGCTCGCCCAGAGCCTGCACGCCCAGTTCGCCATCGCCAGCATTGAGTGCGCGCACGTTGCGTGCCAACACGCCGGAGCTCTCCACCACGTCCGGAAAGGCCTGCGGACTGCCCATCAGCGCCTGCGACACCGACTTGGCAAGCCGCTGCGACTGCATCAGCGACTGACCGGTAGCAGCCATTTGCTGTGCGGAGCGATCGGCCTGCCGAAGCACCCAGAAAGCGATCAGTGCCAGCACCACCACACCGACGGCCAGCAAGGCCAGCAAACGCCGCTGGTGGGCAGCGGCCGTGGAGCGACCCAGCAGCGGCAAGAAAATGAGATCCTCGTCAGCTTCTGGCGCCAGGGCGTCGGACGATGCGCCACCAAGGTCACCCTGGATGCTGGTCATGCCATCGTTCTGATGAGAGTCGCGCAACGCACCGGTCTCCATCGAACCCAGGGTCAGGACATTTTGGCTATCTTCGACCACGTCGGCGTCCAGCCCCGTGTCCGATTTCGCAGGCTTGCGATTGAACAGTTTTCCAATTTGATTCACAACGGACATGGTGCAGCCTTACAGAAAAACTCAAGCACTGATGCTCAGGAAAACAGAATTTTGGGACAGGCTCTGCAAATTGATCTCCTGCCAGCGAGCACCTGTCGAATCCACATAGGTGGTTCCAAAGAAGGCCGGGGCATCATCTGCAGGAGGCTCTGACGCAACGAACGCGTCCGTGCTGCGCAGACCCGCCAGCCGATCCACCAGCAAGGCGGCATTGACCTCCAGTGCTGCGTTGAAGGAAAGCAGGCTGGCGTCGGACAGGGACTGCTCGCTGCGCACAACGGTCGATCCCAGCAGTCCCGCCAAGTCCACCACCCCCACCAGGCCGCCACGCAGGTTGGTCACGCCGAGAAACCATTTCTGGGTGCGAGGAACCGGCTGAACTGACACCCAGGGGAAAATTTCACCCGACTGGCCCAAGGGCAATAAATAAAACTGTCCGGCAGCTTCAACCGCCAGCCAGGAGGAAACAGAGACATCCTCCCCTTTGGCAGCCTGAAGACGGCTGGCAAGACGGGTCTGGAGTTCACGCAGTGCTTCGCGATTGGCCATGAATGCGCAACCGCTTTAATTAAGCGCGTCGATCTTGGCCTGCAAATCGGCCGGATCCACCGGTTTGGTGATATAGCCGCGCGCGCCTTGACGCATTCCCCAGACACGGTCTGTTTCCTGGTTCTTGCTGGTGCACATGATGATGGGCACATCGGCATAGAGAGGATCGCGTGTAATGGCACGGGTCAATTGAAAACCGTTTTGCCCCGGCATCACCACGTCCATCAATATCAAATCCGGCTTTTCTTCCGCCAAACGGCGAAAAGCCTCTTCAGCGTTCTCAGCGGTACGCACCTGCATGCCCTTTTTCTGCAGCAAGTCGGTCAGAAACATCAACTCGGTCTTCGAGTCGTCAACGACCAGTACTTTCTGAATTGGCATTACAGGGCTCCTTGTTGGGAATTGCCAAATTGCCGCACCGCCTGCAACAACTGGTCTTTGGTAAAAGGTTTGGTGAGATATTCCTGGCAGCCAACCATACGCCCACGCGCCTTGTCAAAAACACCATCTTTGGAAGACAGCATGACCACCGGAGTATCTGCAAAGCGAGCATTGCGCTTGATGATGGCGCAGGTTTGATACCCATCGAGCTTGGGCATCAAGATGTCGCAAAAAATAAGCTGTGGCTGGTAATCATTCACCTTGGCCAATGCATCGAAACCGTCATCTGCCAGCAGGACTTCATGCCCTCCCTGCTTGAGAAAAATCTCGGCGCTTCGGCGAATGGTATTGCTGTCATCCACCACCAGCACTTTGAAAGTCGCGCCTATTGTATTCAATTTTCACTGCTCCCGATGGAGAAAACCAACAACGCAGCAGCAGATGGTGCTGAAGCGCCTCAAATCTGAACCATTTCAAAATCTTCTTTGCGGGCACCGCATTCAGGGCAGGTCCAATTCATGGGCACCTGGTCCCAGGGGGTGTTGGGTGCAATGCCGTGCTCGGGCGAACCTTGCGCTTCGTCATATATCCAACCGCAAATCAGACACATCCAAGTTTTAGAGTCGATCACAGCTTAAAGGGCCTTCACATAGAATGCAACGATTGTATCTAGTCATCTCACCGGGCTGCAGCTTCTGTGCCACCCCGATCTCCGGACCTGGCCCATGACAACAAAAACACCCCCTTCTTCTGATATACCGGACGTTTCTGACGAGGCGGCTGACGAAGCCAGCCCCGCCTGCGTGTTGGTGTTCAACGCCAGCGACCCCAGCGGCGCCGGTGGCCTCACCGCCGATATCAGCACCATTGCCTCTGTGGGCGGACACCCCATTGCCGTCGTCACGGGCGCCTACGCCCGGGACACCGCCCAGATCTTCGACCACTTCAGCTTTGACGACGAGGCCGTTTCCGAGCAGGCGCGCGCGGTGCTGGAAGACCTGCCCGTGCAGGCCATCAAGGTGGGATTTGTGGGCAGCCCCGAGAACATCAGTGCCATTGCCGAGATCACCACCGATTACGACGAGGTGCCCGTCATTGCCTACATGCCTGACCTGTCCTGGTGGCAGGACGACCTGATCGACCAGTACCTGGACGCCTTCCGCGAACTGCTGCTGCCACAAACCTCGGTGTTGGTTGGAAACCACAGCACGCTGTGGCGCTGGCTGCTGCCCGAGTGGCGCAGCGACCGCAGCCCCACGGCCCGCGACATCGCCCGGGCCGCCGCCGAAATGGGCGTGCCTTACACGCTGGTCACGGGCATTCCCCTGCCCGAACAGTTTGTCGAGAACGTGCTGGCCTCGCCGCAGACGGTGCTGGGCAGCGGCAAGTTCGAACTGTTCGATGCCACCTTTTCCGGCGCCGGCGACACCCTCTCGGCCGCCCTCACGGCCCTGGTGGCCAGCGGCAACGATCTGGGCGAAGCCACCAGCGAGGCGCTGAGCTACCTGGACCGCTGCCTGGACGCCGGATTTCGCCCCGGAATGGGGCACATCATTCCCGATCGCATGTTCTGGGCCCAGCCCGATGAGGACGATGGCGATGAAGACGAACCCCTTGACGAGACACAGGCCATCGAAGGCTTTGTGATGCCCCCCCATGACACCAAGCACTGACCTCAACATCCCCCTGTTCGAACGCGCCAAGGCGCTCATCCCCGGCGGCGTGAACTCGCCCGTGCGGGCCTTCAAGGCCGTGGGCGGCACGCCGCGCTTTGTCAAGCGCGCTCAAGGTGCCTACTTCTGGGACGCCAACGACCAGCGCTTCATCGACTACATCGGCTCCTGGGGCCCGATGATCCTGGGCCACGGCCACCCGGCCGTGCTCGAAGCCGTGCA
>DAOPUP010000061.1:0-9597 GCA_035350655.1 Acidovorax sp.
GGGGATGGGGTGCTTTCAACCCCGCGGCAGGCCGGGAGCTGAAAGCTACCAACTCGGGTAGGTTTCCAAGGAGCTGTCTCCGTCAAAAGTTCAAGCCGCGGATTATGGCATTGCGTTGATGGCGTCCGTGTGACGCCAGCCTACGAGAACGGCGGGTTTTATGCGCCTGTATTGGCGGCGTGCACCAGCGCCAGTGCACGGCACAGGTCGGCCCAGGCGGCGGCCTTGTTGCCCTGGGAGCGCAGCAAAAAGGCGGGGTCGTAGGTCACGATGGCCGGGCAACCTGCCAACTGATGCAGCTCGGCGCGCAGGCGCCCCAGGGGTTCGGTGCGCGCGAGGGCCGCACGGGCCGCCACATGGCCCAGCACCAGCACCATGGCAGGGCGCAGCGTGGCCACCAGTTCGCTCAAGGCGGGGGCGATCTCGACGGCATCCGTCGTGGCACCGGCCCGGGGTCGCTCCAGCGCCGCCAGAAAAACGCGGGGGTGCAGGTGCAGCCGCATGGCCCGCAGCATGTTGTCCAGCAGGCGGCCGGCTTCGCCCGCCAGCGGTTCCGTGGGCGACAGGCTTTCGGCCACCACCAGCCAGCCAGCGCCCAGCCCGGCCGGTGTCTGCGCGGGATCGGCTGCGGGGTACAGCGCCTGTGGGGCATGCAGGATCAGCGCGGGTGCCGTGCTGGCGCCCTGTGGTGCGGACGAAGCGGGTGCCGGGGTGGCGCGGGAAGGGGCTGCGGCTTGTTCCCGGGAGGCGCGTGGTGTACGCGGGGTCGCCGCGGTGGCAGGCGCCCCCGCCGGAACGGGAGCTGCGGGATCGGCGGCCGCGCGCTGGGGGCGCGCGGGTTCGGCCAGAGGGCGGGGCGGCGGAGATGCTTGGGCAGGCGCCCAGACGGTGATCCCCATCTCTTGCAGCATGGCGCGCTGGCGCGCATCGAGGTGAAGGCTCATAACGGCGGGCTCATAAGGGCAGGCAGGGGACTCACAGGGGCAGGCTCATGACCACGGCGTCCTCGCGTTGGCCAGCGGGGGTCGGGTAGTAGCGCTTGCGCTCACCCACACGGCGAAAACCATGGGTCTGGTAGACCTGCAGGGCGCGTTCGTTGCTCACGCGCACTTCCAGCCACAGCCATTGGGCGCCCTGGCCGCGCGCCCACAGCGCCAGGGCGTCCAGCAGCACGCGGGCCCAGCCCTGTTTTTGATGGGCCGGGGCCACGGTGATGTTGAGCAGGTGCACCTCCTCCACCCCCAGCATGGCCACGAAGTAGCCCAGCAACTGGTCGCCCGCCATCAGCAGCTGGGCCTGGTAGCCCGATGCCATCGCATCGGTGAAGTTGCCCCTTGTCCAGGGATGGGAGTAGGCGCTGCATTCCACGTCCAGCACCGCGTCCAGCTGCGCCAGCGTGAGGGGCTCAAAACGTGCCTCGGGGGCGTTGTCAGGGGGCGAGAGGACGGCGCTCATGGTGCGATGGGGGCGGGTGGGGTAGGGGCCGCCGCCTGGGCGGCACGCAGCGCGGCCCGTTCGGCGGTGGTTTGTGCCACTTTATCGCGGATATAGCGGGGCAGGGCTTCGCTGGCCGGCACGGCGCCGCCTGCCGCGAGCAGGGCGGGTGCCAGTCGCAGCAGGGCTGCGGCGGTGGGCAGCGCGCTGGCGTGCAGGGCGTCGGGGGCCAGGCGCCCGGCGTAGGCGGCCCGGGCATTGCCCACCAGGGTCCAGCCCGCGGGTACCTGCACGGCCTCGGGGGCGCACAGGCCGAAATCGCCATCGGTGCGCCAATGGCCGGCAGCGTCGCCCTGGGCTGGCTGCCAGGCGCAGTGCGCCACGTACACCTCGTCCATGCGCGCGTCCAGCACCGCCACCACCTGGGTGCAGCCATGCTGGTGGCGGGCTTCCTCGGCCACCGCCAGCAGGGTGTCCACCGGCAGCACGGGCACGCCCGCACCACCCCGTGCGCCAAAGGCCAGCCCCTGGGCCACCGCGCAGGCCGTGCGCAATCCGGTGAACGACCCCGGCCCGCGGCCAAACACGATGGCGTCCAGCGTGGCAAAGGACAGCCCGGCCTGTGCCAGCAGCGCGCGAAGGGTGGGAATCAGCGTGGCCGATGTCTGTGCGCCCCCTGGCCCGGTGTGCTGCCACACTGCGTCCCCGGCCTGCACGGCGATGGAGAGGGTGTCGGTGCTGGTGTCGAAGGCAAGCAGATTCATGGGGCCGGGTGTGGTCTGGGTTCGGGATGCAATTATCAGGGGCCCGCCAACGCGGTGCCGGATCCACCGATCCGTGCCATGGGCGCGGCGATAGACTTGGCCGATGATGTTTGTCTCTTTCGGCTGCCGCGCAGCAGCCCTGCGCAGGTGCTTGCTGTGCCTGCTGGTGGTGGCGGGCGCAGCCCATGCACAGGCACCACTGCCCACGCCGGTGGAGGCAGCGATGGTGCGCGCCCGCCTGCCGCGCGATGCCTTGTCCGTGCTGGTGGTGGATGCGCAGGACGGCCGCCAGGCGCCGCGTCTGGCGCACCGCCCCCATGCGTCCATGAACCCTGCCTCGGTCATGAAGCTGGTGACCACCTATGCGGCCCTGGACCTGCTGGGGCCCGCCTACACCTGGAGCACCCCTGTGTATGTGGATGGCCAGGTGCAGGGCGGCAGCCTCAAGGGCAACGTCCATATCCAGGGGCAGGGCGACCCCAAACTCGTACTAGAGCGCCTGTGGCTACTGTTGCGCCGCCTGCAGGGGCAGGGCATCCAGGTCATCGTGGGTGATATCGTGCTGGACCGCAGCGCCTTCGATCTGCCCGGCCACGATGCGGCCCGGTTCGACGGCGAGCCGCTGCGCCCCTACAACGCGGCGCCCGATGCCTTGCTGCTGAACTACAACGCGGTGGCCATGACGTTTGTGCCCGATGGCGCGGCCGGGCTGGCGCGCATCCAGTACGACCCGCCACTGGCCGGCGTGCAGCGCCAGGACGCGGTGGCGCTGGCGGCACCCGGCGTTGAGTGTGGCGACTGGCGCGCCGCACTGCGTGCCGAGCTGTCCGACCCGGCGCGCACCGCATTCCAGGGCAGTTACCCGGCCAGTTGTGGCGAACGCGTCTGGACAACGGCCTTCCCAGATGCCCAGAGTTTTGCGGCACGCGCTGTGGAGGGCATGTGGCGCGAGCTGGGCGGCAAGCTGACGGGGCGCGTGCGCGATGGCGCGGTGCCTGCGCGGCTCAGGCCCGCCTTTAGCGTCACATCGCCCGCGCTGGCCGAAGTCGTGCGCGACGTGAACAAATACAGCAACAACGTGATGGCGCAGCAGCTGTTCCTCACGCTCGCATTGCGCGGCGGCGGCGTGGCCACGTTCGACGGTGCGCGTGAGACGCTGCGCCAATGGTGGCAGGGTCGCATCGGCGATGCCGAGCCGCCCGCGCCCGACAACGGCGCCGGCCTGAGCCGCGAGGCCCGTATCAGCGCCCAGGCCCTGGCGCGCATGCTGCAGACCGCATGGCAATCGCCGGTGATGCCCGAGCTGGTATCGTCCCTGCCGATTGCTGGTGTGGATGGCACGCTGCGCCGCAGCCAGAGCCGTGCCGGCGCCGCCCACCTCAAGACCGGCAGTCTGCGCGACGTGATGGCCATCGCGGGCTACGTGCACGCCGCCAGCGGTCGCCGCTATGTGCTGGTGGCCATCGTCAACCACCCGCAGGCGGGCGCTGCGCGGCCGGTGCTCGATGCGCTGGTCGACTGGACTGCCCGCGATCGTTAACCGCGCATATCCGACACACCATGCCCCTCAGCGATCTCATCGGCTACCTGGCCGCGGCCCTGACCACCTGCAGCTTTTTGCCCCAGGCGCTGCATACCTTTCGCAGCCGCGACGTCAGCGGCATCTCTCTGGGTATGTACAGCACCTT
The DNA here is from genome assembly GCA_035350655.1 of Acidovorax sp. Lineage (GTDB taxonomy): Bacteria > Pseudomonadota > Gammaproteobacteria > Burkholderiales > Burkholderiaceae_C > Acidovorax. The sequence continues at coordinate 3,887 of DAOPUP010000061.1, forward strand.
CACGCTGGGCGTGGCTTTCTGGCTGGTTTACGGCGTGGCGCTGTCCGCCTGGCCCATCGTTGCGGCCAATACCGTCACCCTGGCGCTGGCGGGCGCCATCCTCGGCATGAAATTGCGGTACGGCCGCCGCAGTGGGCCGGCCAATCGGGGCTGAAAAAAACCGGCCCTGGGCCGGTTTTTCTGTGGGTGCAGCCGGACTCGGCCAGGGCTTACCAGCGGGCACGCAGGCGGTCGTACGCGTAGTTGCCCAGCTGGCGGTGTGCCGCGGGCGTCATATAGACCGGGTCGGCAAACACATATTTGTCGTGGTTGGCATTCGGCAGCAAGGTGGCGGTGCTGCACAGCGCCGAGTTGACCTGCCCGGTGCCAATGCCGATGCCGTTGCCTGCATCCACCGAGGTGCATACGGCCGCAGTGGCGTTGTCCAGCCCGTAAGAAGAGGGGGTGCCGGTGAGCAGGTTGACGAAGTAGGCGGCATCCACATAGAGCACGTTCGCGCCCAGATCCACGATATTGACCAGCAGGCCGTCGTTGAAGCGGCTGCTGGCGTTGCTGAGCAGTGCCTCCTGGTTGATGGCCTTGGCCCAGGGGGTCTTGCTCAGGTCGTAGGTGCCGGCCACCACCACATGCTTGACACCTGAGTTGACGAGGCGTCGCACCTGGGTTGCCAGTTCCTGGCCGGCCTTGTGGGTCGCTGCCACCAGTTCGGCGGGGGTGAGTGTGCCGGCGCGCACGGCAGCCATGCCCGTGATCACATCGCTGGGCCCGGCGTTGATGAACACCACGTCGTTGGCATCAAAGCGGCCGCTGGCCAGGAAGCGGTCGATTTGCTCGGTGACCGTGGGGGTGGCCGCATCGCCGGAGGCGTCGGGCTTGGCCGTGACGCGCGCATTGCCCGTGGCATAGCTCAGGCCGCCGGACGCAACGGGTATGAACGTCTTGCCGTAGCGTGATGCGAGCTGTTGCGTCCAGATGCTGACGGAGCCGTCGTTGACGGTGTAGCGTGGGCCTTTTTGTCCCAGGTCGCTGAGGGCATCGCCAAACGCAATGAAGCGATTGGGTGTAAGCGCTGATTCCGTGGTGCTGGAACCACAGGCCGCGAGCAACGCTGCCGACGCACATGCGGCGACCACAACGGTGCGGCGCATCCAATTTGCTGCCATGTATTTCTCCAGAAAAGTGGGGCTTAGTTTAGCGGTGCAATGTCAGACCATGCGAAGCGGTACAGGGGGAGATGTTTCATGCCGCCGCTGCGCGTTGCAGCCGGTCGCGCACGCCTTCCCATTCGGGGGTGGCAGGCGGGGTCTCGATCCAGATCAGTTTCACGGCCAGGTCGTCGAAGCCGCGCAGCACGGCAAAAAGCTGTTGGGCGGTGGCGCTGGCGTCATCGGGCATGCGCCGCATGACCAGTCCGGCCGAGCGGGTGTGCAGTGCGCTGCGGGCATAGACAGCGATATGTGCGGCATCGGCACCCAGCAGGTCCAGTGCGGTCTGCAGCGCTTTGGCATCCATCAGGCGCACCCGGGCGTTGGGGGCGTAGTGGGCCTCGAGCGTGCCCGAGGCGCGCGGGGTGAGCGCCGGCAGGTCCTCTTTGGACAGCGGCGTGGTGCCGCAGGCCGCAGCAATCTGTGCCCGGGAAATGGCCCCCGGCCGCAGCAGCACCGGCACGCCACGGGTGCAGTCCACGATGGTGGATTCGATTCCCACCTCGCAGGGGCCGCCATCGAGTACCAGCAGATCGGCGCCCAGTTCGTCCAGCACATGCTGCGCCGTGGTGGGGCTCACGCGGCCAAAGCGGTTGGCGCTGGGGGCTGCCACGCCCCACACGGGGGGGCCGCCCAGTTCAGGGCCATCACCGGGCGCGCCGCAGGCCACCAGCAAGGCATGCGCCACCGGGTGTGCGGGGCAGCGCAGACCTACGCTGTCCTGGCCGCCCGTGGCCGCCGTGGCCACGCCGGGCCGGCGCGGCAGGATGAGCGTGAGCGGGCCGGGCCAGAAGGCATCGACCAGCCGCTGCGCAAAGCCGGGCACCTCGCTGGCAAAGTGGGCGATGCCTGCGGCATCGGCCACATGCACGATCAGCGGGTGATCGCTCGGTCGGCCTTTGGCGGCAAAGATCTGCGCCACGGCGGCGTCGCTGCTGGCGTCCGCCGCCAGGCCATAGACGGTTTCGGTGGGCAGGCCCAGCAGCGCGCCGCTGCGCACCGCGCGTGCGGCGGTGGCGATGGATTCGGGCAGGGTGCCGTCGATGATCATGGGACGATGGCGTGAAGGTGGCGACCGGCGCGGGGCTCAGAAGGGCGCCATGCCCAGCAGCGCAGCCGCTTTCAGCGCGGTGGCGCGCGCAGCCTCGGCCGTGGGACCGGTGACGTTGAGGTGCCCCATCTTGCGGCCGCGCTTGGCATCGCGCTTGCCGTACAGATGCAGGTGGGTGCCGGGCAGGGCCAGCACTTCGGCCCAGGGCGGTATGTGCGGGGCATCGCCATGCGCAAACCACAGGTCGCCCAGCAGGTTGAGCATGACGGCGGGGCTGTGCTGGCGCGGCTGCGTGAGCGGCAGGCGCGCCATGGTGCGCACCTGCAGCTCGAACTGCGACACATCGCAGGCGTTCTGGCTGTAGTGGCCGCTGTTGTGCGGGCGCGGCGCGATTTCGTTGACCACCAGGCTGCCGTCCTGCAGCACAAAGAACTCCACGCACAGCACGCCCACGTACTGCAGGCCTTCTGCTACAGATTTTGCAGCTGCTACCGCTTGCGTCGCAAGCGCTGGGGGCAGGTTTCCTTCATAAACCTCGGTCACGGCCAGAATGCCATCGCGGTGCAGGTTGCGCTGCACGGGCAGGTGCACCATGGCGCCATCGAGGCCGCGCGCCACGATGACCGAGCATTCCAGCGCCAGCGGCAGCATCTTTTCCAGCACGCAGGGCACCTGGCCCACTGAATTCCAGGCGGTGGACAGTTCGGCGGTGCTTTTGACACGCACCTGGCCCTTGCCGTCGTAGCCCATGCGGGCCGTCTTGAGGATGCCGGGCAGCAGATCGGCCGGCGCGGCGGCCAGTTGCTGCGCCGTCTCGATCGCGGCATAGGGGGCACAAGGCACGCCGCAGGCCACGAAATGGGCCTTTTCCCGGGCCCGGTCTTGCGCAACCGAGACGGCGCTGGCGGCGGGCGACACCGGGCGCTGCGCGGCCAGGGTCGCGAGCGCGGCGGCGGGCACGTTCTCGAATTCAGTGGTCACCGCATCCGACAGGCGCGCCAGTTCGGCCAGGCCTTGGGGGTCTTCGTAACCGGTCTGGATATGGTGGTGGCTCACCAGCCCGGCCGGGCTGGTGGGGTCGGCGTCGAGCACGGCGGTGAAGTAGCCCATGGCCTGCGCCTGGTGCACGAACATGCGGCCCAGCTGGCCGCCGCCGAGCACACCCAGCGTGCTGCCAGGAAGTAGCGGGGCCCCCACACTGGCCACTGCGTGGGTGGCGCCCAATGGCTTGTCGGCGTGGCTCATGCGGCGGGCGGCAGGGTCATGTTGCGCGCCACCTCGGTCTGTTCTGCACGGAAGGCTTCGAGGCGCTGGCGCAGTTCGGGGCTTTCGTTGGCCAGCAGTGCCACTGCAAACAGGGCGGCGTTGGCAGCACCTGCCGTGCCGATGGCAAACGTGGCCACGGGGATGCCCTTGGGCATCTGCACGATGGAGTGCAGCGAATCCACGCCTTGCAGGTGGCGGCTGGCCACCGGCACGCCCAGCACGGGCACGGGGGTCTTGGCGGCGATCATGCCGGGCAGGTGGGCGGCGCCGCCGGCCCCCGCGATGATGGCCTTGAGGCCCCGGCCGGCAGCGCTTTGCGCATAGGCAAACATGTCGTCGGGCATGCGGTGGGCCGAGACCACGCGGGCCTCATGCTCGATGCCGAACTGCTCAAGAATCTGCACTGCATGCTGCATGGTGTCCCAGTCGCTGCTGGAACCCATGACCACGCCGATCTGGATGGGTTTCATGGTGTTGGAGGTGCCGGACCGCGGGCTGCGCCCGCTGCACCGCTTTAGGTGGAACCCGCGATTTTACTTTTTGCGCTGGCCTTGCTGGCACGGCGCGGTTTCAATGGGCCAAAATAGTGCGCAAACCGCTTCACTGGCCCCTGGCCCCCACACCATGATTGACGTTACCGTAGAGAACTTTGAAGCCGAGGTGGTTGCCGCCTCGATGAACGTGCCCGTGCTGGTCGATTTTTGGGCGCCTTGGTGCGGCCCCTGCAAGTCGCTGGGCCCGGTGCTGGAAAAGCTGGAGACCGAATACGACGGCCGCTTCAAGCTGGTCAAGATCGATTCGGACCAGGAGCAGCAGATCGCCGGCATGTTTGGCATCCGCAGCATCCCCACCTGCGTGCTGCTCATGAACGGCCAGCCCGTGGACGGCTTCATGGGCGCCCTGCCCGAGGGCCAGGTGCGCGAATTCCTCGACAAGCATGTGCCCTCGGCCGAGGAGGTGGTGGCCGAGGCGCAGGAAGAAGAAGCACTGGAGGCCCTGGCCGAAGGTGACACGGACACCGCACTGGAAAAGCTGCAGCATGCCGTGGCTACCGATCCGGCCAACGACGAGGCGCGCTTTGACTACGTCAAGCTGCTGCTGCAGCTGGGCCGTGAGGACGATGCCAAGGTGGCTTTTGCGCCCGTGATCGCCAAGGCGGCCGCGTCGCGCAAGCTCGGGGCGCTCAAAGCCTGGATGGATGCTATTGATTTTGTATCGTCAGGTCCAGATGAATCAAGCGCTGCAGCCGAATTTGATGTAAAAATTACTGCCAACAAACGCGACTTTGATGCGCGCTTTGGCCGCGCCCGCTGGCTCATGGCGCAGCAGCGCTGGCAGGAGGCCATGGACGAACTGCTCGAAATCCTGATGCGCGACAAGGCCTGGAGTGAAGAGGCGGCCCGCAAGACCTATGTGGCCATTCTTGAAATCATCGAGCCGCCCAAGGTGAAGGTGGCGGAAGGCCAGATTCCCCCCGAAGACCCGGTGGTGGCAACCTATCGCCGCCGACTCTCCAGCGTGGTGCTGAGCTGAAGCCGCGGGGCACTCCCCGCAAAAGCCAAAGGCCCTTTCAAGGGCCTTTTTCGTTGGCGTGGGGCGCGAGACCCCGGCAGGGCAACTCAACCGGTAAGCCGCTCCAGCGCCTCGCGGTACTTGGCGGCGGTCTTTTCGATCACGGCCTGCGGCAGGCGCGGCGAGGGCGGCGTCTTGTCCCAGGGCTTGCCGTTGACCTGGGCCTGTTCCAGCCAGTCGCGCACGAACTGCTTGTCGTAGCTGGGCGGGTTTTCGCCCTTGGCCAGGGCTTCGGCATAGCCCTCGACAGGCCAGTAGCGCGAGCTGTCGGGGGTGAGCACTTCGTCCATCAGCACCAGCTGGCCATCGGGTGCCAGACCGAATTCGAACTTGGTGTCGGCAATGATCATGCCTTTGGCGAGCGCAATCTCGGCCGCCGCCTTGTAGATGGTGATGCTCAGGTCGCGGATCTTCGTGGCCAGTTCCAGGCCGATCATCTCTACCGTGCGCTCGAAGGTGATGTTTTCATCATGCTCCCCCATCGCCGCCTTGGCGGCGGGCGTGTAGATGGGTTCGGGTAGCTTGGCGGCATTGGTCAGGCCCGCGGGCAGCGGCACGCCGCAGACCGACTGCGACGCCTGGTATTCCTTCCAGCCGCTGCCGGCCAGGTAGCCGCG
>DAOPUP010000062.1:0-9595 GCA_035350655.1 Acidovorax sp.
CCGCCAGCACCAGACGCACGCGGTACAAGGCACCCACCGGCACACCCCGGCGCTCTCCAGGCTGGGTGGCAATCGGGCCGCCATGGGTCGCATCGAGCAGGGTGGAGCTGAGCTTGCCCACGCGCGACGTATCAATGTCCACCACCGTGGCCGGCACCGACTGCCAATGCCTCTGCGGCCGAAAATGGGCACGGGCACCTGCCCGGATGCGCTCCAGTTGCCGCTGGTCGACATAGGCATCCACGATCCAGCGCGAAGGGTCGATGAGCACGCCCAGCTGATTGCGCGGCCCCACCCATGTGCCCGGGCGCACCGTGGGGTCTGTGTCCACCCACAGGCCCTCGAACTGCGCCAGCATCTGCAAACGGTTTGTCTCCTCACGGATCGACCGCGCCTCCGCCAGCTGCTCGCGCAAGCGCTCGGTGGAGGCCTGCTGCTGCGCCATGCCCTGCTCTTCGGTGGCAACCAAGCCCGCCAGATGCTGGCCGAGTGCCTGAACCGATGCACTGGTGCGCGTTTCGCGGGCCAGCAGTTCCGGTGCCTCGAACTGCACCAGCGGCGTTCCCAAGGCCACCGCACCCGGCGGATGCAAGGCCGTCACCCTTGCCGCAAAGGGACCATAGATGACCTGCTGGCGCTCGGGCCGCGCGACGGCGGGCGCGTCCACGTCCAGCGCCCAAGGCACCGACACCAGCACCAGAGCGGCCAGCGCCAGCGCCCACAGCACGGCTTTGCGACCGGGCTTGACCTCGACCCAGCGCCTGCGCCAGACGGCAATTTCAGACCACAGAGGACGCACGATGAACCACACAATCTCCACTGCAAAAAGAAAGATGCCCAGCACCTTGAAGAACATCAGATACACCGCCACCGCGATGCCCGCAAACACCACCAGCCGATACACCCAGGTGCACAGCGCAAACGCCACCAGCCACCTGCGCGTGCGCGGCGCCAGCGGCTCGGGGTTGGGCTCGTTCCAGCCCAGCAACGTGCGGCGCAGCCATGCGCGCGCCGCAGCACCCGAGCGCTCGTGCAGGTTGGGAAAGTCCAGCAGATCCGACAGGATGAAATAACCATCGAAGCGCATGAACGGGCTGGCATTGAGCGCCAGCGACAGTACCCAGCCCGTGGTGGCAAGGTACAGCATGGCCTGCCGCAGGAAACCATCATCCATCAAGGCCCAGGCCAGCGTGGACAGGCCCGCCAGCCCTACCTCCACGGCGATTCCGGCCGTCGAGATGGCCAGCCGCTGCCGGTGTGAGCGCAGTCGCCACGACTCGCTGGTATCGGTGTACAGCATCGGCCACAGCACCACCAACGCGATGCCCATGTGCGACACCCGCACGCCGTAGTGCGTGGACACCAGCGCATGCCCCATCTCGTGCAGCGTCTTCGACAAGACAATAGCCACCATGAAGCCCAGGATGCCGCTGGGAGTGAGGATATCCATCACACCGTGCGTGAACACATCCCATTGCCGTGCCACCAGCACCATGCCCAGCAGGCTGGCCAGTACCAGCGCCACCAGCCCCGCCTGTGTCCACAGGGGCCGCATCAGCGGCAGCAGGGCCGACAACCAGCGGTCGGGCCGCACCAGGGGAATGCGCACAAACAGATAGTGGTGCAACCACCAGCGCCAATGCTGCCAGCCCGGCGCGCTGGCCTGGGCGGCCAGGCGCTCCACCTCTTGGGCAGAAGGCCGCACAAGATGGTTCTGCGCCAGAAAGCGCGCAAAACTCTCTACCAACTCCTTGTCGGCCGCCATGGGCGTGGTACGGGCAATGTCCTGCGCAATCGCCGCGGGGTCGCCGGGCCAGCGCAGCAGGCATTCAAACTCCAGCCAGCCGATGCGGTAGAAGCGATTGGTCACCGGGTCCTGAATCGACCAGGCAGGGGCGCCATCCTGGCCCGCCGCCACCTCGTGCAGGCGCAAATCTTCGCGCAGCGGCGGCAGCGTGGCAGCCGCTGCCATTACCAGCCACTCCATTCACGCAATGTGGCCAGCGGCCTGCGCAACAGGTAGTAGCCCAGCAGCACGCGCTCGCCATGCACCTTGGCCGTACCTCGCAGGCCAATGCGCGCCTGCTCCTGCGACCCGTTGAACACGGCCCGCAGCCGGTAGCTGGCGACTCCTTCGGGCGACAGCACGGCCTGGTAGCTCGTTTCGCTCACCGTGGCATCCATGGGAGACAGCGGCAGCACCGTCAAAAAAAGCTTGATGCGCGCACCGGGCTCCAGCGCGATGGCGTCCGCCACGGGCAGATGCACCATGACGCCCGGCTTGTCCGGATTGGCCAGCAGCATGATGCGCTCGCCGGTGGTCACGGGCCGACCCAGCCAGTCGTCGGGGTCGCCAAAGACAGCAACCCCGTTCTGCGGCGCCACCACGTCGATGCGGGCCAGCTGGGCGCGCACCGCGGCCAGTTCCGCCCGCTTTTCATGGGCCCGCCCCCCGAGCAGCGCCAGGTCGCCCTTGCTGTTGAAGCTGTCAAACGCCTTCTGCGTCGCAGCCTGCAACTCCGCGTCGGCCACCGCCACCGACTTTTGCGCCACCTCCAGCCGGTTGCGCAGCGTGGTGTCGTCCAGCGAAAACAGCAAGTCGCCGGCCTTGACCGGCTGATTGGGCCGCACATGGATGGTCTTGACCACCCCTTCCAGCGGTGCCGCCACGGTTTCTGCGTCCAGCGCGATCACTTCCGCCGGCGCCAGAGCGGTCTGGCGCACCGGAATGAACAGGACAGCCACCGCGGCCAACAGCAAAAGGCGCCGTTGCATGGTGCCCAGCGTCTGCCAGCGTCGCGCCAGGGGTGGCTTGGGCTTGCCGGACAGCATCTCCCAGCAATAAGCCCAGGTCTGGGCCAACTGGGCCAGCGCGCGCGCCTGCGCGTCGGCAGGCGGCTGGTCCAGCAAGAAAACAACCCATCCCAGCCGCTCGCCCGAGCGACGTGCCAAAGGCAGGGCCAGTACCCCCGCAGGCCACCACTCGCGCCAGCCTTCCAGCATGCCCGGCGGCAGGTCTGCCGCGCCATCCGGCATGGCGATCCAGCCGGGAGCCGCCGACGCCCGCGCCTGAAGCCACGGCCATGTGCGGCGCAGCCACACCAGATAGGGGCTGTCTTCGCTGGGCCGGGCCAAGCCCGATACAGCCATCAGCGTCGCTGCAGCACCATCGCCTTCGAACACGAGCGCCTGCCGAAATCCAAGGATTGCGTAGGCGTCATTGGCGACAGAAAAACCCAGTTCTGCGACCGTGTTCGCGTCGCGCGCCCGTGCCTCTGCCGCGGCCACCATGGCCAGCAGCGGCGCACGGGCCGAAGAGACCGCTCCCTGCGCCGCGGTCAAGGCGCGCTCTTGAAGCGGGCGGTACCCGTCATGCCGGCAAGCAGTTCGGTGGGCTTGCCATCGATGCGCCCCTCGAGTTCCACCGTTTGGGCCACGGCGTCCACCCGCGCGTTGATCGCGGTGACCTGGGCGGAATGGGTTTTCCCCGTTTCGTCGATCGTGACCTCGAACGGCGTTCCCACGCGCAAGGTACGCAACAACCGCGACGGCGCATTGAGCCGAACCTTCAGCGGTCCGTCGCTGACCAACTCCACCAGCGGGCTGCCCACATTCACACCCTGGTGCGGCTTGACATGCACACGCACGACGCGGCCGGTGAAGGGCGCCGCCACATTGCACTGGCCCAGTTGGGCACGCGAGAGGGCAATGGCCGCGCTGGCGCGGTTGACCGCCGCCTGCGCCAGCGTCAGTTCCGACTCGCCCGCGGCCTCCAGGTTCAACAGGCGGGTCTTGACGTCCAGCGTTTCATAAGCACCCGCATGTTCGGCCTGCGCCATTTGCAAGCGCGCGTGGGACTCGCCGCAGTCAAACGCCACCACGGTGCGCCCCTTGACGACCCTGGCACCCAGCGACGCATTGAGCGTCACGATGCGTCCCACCATCTGCGACACCAGCGTGGTCTCCAGCTCGGGGCTCAACAGCACGCGGATCGCGTTCGGGTCAACGGCCACCGCGCCCGCAGGCGCAGACGGATTCCCGGGCGCGGCCACCTGCTGTGCCATGGCTGCGCCGCCGTGGGCCAGCAGCGCGCAAAGCACTGCCGCGTTGTGCCACCGCATCAGTTTGCCTTCGTGCCGGTGCGCGCGGTGGCGTCCGTCACGAAGACCTCGGATTGCCAGGCGCCCAGCGTGTTCTCGATGGACCGGGCAACGGTTTTCACATCATGGCCGTCGATGGCCTGCGGCAGCACATCCAGGCCCACCGAGTTGTACAAACGGCCCCAGGCCGCCTGCGCGTTGGAATACGCTGCATAGCGCTGGTACTCGGCCAGCAGGGCGCGGGCCTCGGCGCGGATCACCTCCAGCTGCGAATCGAACTTGGATTTGGCAGCCTTCTGGGAGTAGCCCAGCAGGCGCTGGTCCACACCCAGGCTTTCCTCTGCGAACTTCAGTTCCGAAAGCGCCAGGTCATACCGCTGCACCCCCACGCGCACCTGCGTGAGCACCGCCATCGACAAGGCCATGCGGCGCAGATCGTCGGTCTCGTTTTGCGCCTTGTGGGCGCGTTGCAGCGAAGGGTACTGGGCCAGCTTCATGATGTTCCATGAAACGCGCACGCCCGTATCCACCCAGGTGCTGTTGTAGTTGTACTTGTTGGAGTCGTAGGAAACGCCCGCATCCAGCGACACGTTGGGCCACAGCAGCAGCTTGGCGGCCTTGATGTCGTTCTCCGTCACCCGCTTGCGGTACCACTCTTCCATGATCTCGGGGCGGCGTTCCAGCGCCAGGCGTTCGAGGCTGTCGAAGTCCCTGGGCGCGACGGGCAGTTTGGCCTCCATCTCGTCGGCCAGCGAATAAGCCGTGCCCGGCGGAATCGACATCAGCGCCGACAGCTCGGCGCGCGCCAGTTCCAGGTCCTGGCGTCGCACCGTCAGCAGGTTCACCGCATCCAGCAGCGCGCGCTGGTAGGCCAGCACTTGCGCCTGCGGCATCAGACCGTCTTTTTCCACCTGCTTGGCCTGGGCCAGCGCCTTGTTCACCCGCAACAGAAGCGCATCCACGCGCCCCAGCAGCTTCTGCGCACCCAAAGCGCGCCAATAGCTGTTGCGCACATCCTGCAGCACGTTCTGGACCACCTTGCGGCGGCGCTCCTCGGCCATCAGGTATTGGTCGGCCTTCTGCTGTGCGCGGTAGTAGGACACGCCGAAATCCAGCGCGTTCCACGAAAAGGACAGCCCCGCCAGCGAACGGTCACGCTCCTGCGACGTCGAGGGACGCAGCGTCTCCACGCGGTCTTCGATGCCAATGGAGCGCCCCCCCGAATCGTTATTGCGCGACACATAGCCCGCGCTGGCCACCAGCTTGGGCAGCATTTCGTGTTCCGACACGTCGTGCAGGCTCTGCGCCAACGCGTTCTCCAGCAGCTTCAGGCGGTAGTCGAGGTTGTACTTGAGCGCGCGGGCCGAAGCCTCGTGAAAGCCAATGGGAGCGCTCACCGGCTCCTGGTCGGCATAGATGACCTGGCGGTCCTTGACCACGCGGTCCTTGATCTCGTCCTGGGTGAAAGCCACCGGCTTCACGGTGCCGCAGGCGGCCAGCAGCACCGGCAGGCAAGACAGGGTGAACAGCCGCAGGCGGGAAGACGGAGCGGCAGCAGAAGTGTTCATGGTCGGGTTGCTCATCGAATGGACCTCATCATCAGGATACGGAAGAAATGGAGGGAGCCTGGCGCGCAACGACAGCTGGCGTGCGCCCGCCCGCGTTGCGCAACTGCTCGGAGAACGACGGTGCCGCGGCAGGGCGCGCCGTGGACGGTGCGACCCCAGCAGGAGAAGCGTCGGCACGTTGCGCCGGCGTCTGATCGGGCGCAGGTGCCGCATCACCGTCCGCCGGTGGGCGTTCTGCCGGCTGCACCGGCACGATCTGGCTTGGATCGGGCTCGAACCACTGCGGCGTCGGAATGCTGCCATCACTGCCCAGCGACAGGCGCGGCAGGCGGCCATCCACGATGTTGCCCAACAACGCTCCACGGGCCTGCGAATCGCGCACCGCATGCTGCACGAACAGCACGGGGTCCATGCCCAGACCGGCGCCAATCGTGCGGCTTTGCACGTCGCCATGCTGCACCGCCCGCGGGTTGCTGAAGAACAGCGGGTCGGTGCTTTCGCGCTCGGCCTGCGACGCATTCACCTGCGGCGTGACGTAAACGATGGGGTGCAGCGGAATAGACAGCCGCGGCAGATTCGTCACCAGCGCGCCGTCGAAAAATACACTCTGATCGCGCACCTGATCGCCTTGCAGCGGGTTGGCGGGGTGCGTGGGCGCAGGCCTGTCCGGCATCGCCGGAGTTTCTGGCCGAGGCTCGGGCTGCAACCCGCTCGGTGGCTGCACAGGCGGTTGCACCGGCAGTTGCGTGGAACCCACCACCTCTACTGTCACCGTGGCCGTGCTGGTATCACCATCCTTGTCGGTGACGGTGTAGGTGAAGCGGTCCTCACCCGCAAAGCCGGGTCGGGGCGTGTAGGTGTAGCTGCCGTCCGGATTCACCACCACCGTGCCGTTGGCCGGGTCGGTGGTCTTGGCCCAGACATTGCCGCCATCGGCACTGGGCTTGTCATTGCCACTGAGCGAGCCACTGACCGGCTTGTCAATGGCGGTGCTCACCCGATCAGCCACCGCCACCGGCACGTCGTTGGGCACCACCGTGACCGTCACCGTGGCCGTGCTGGTATCACCATCCTTGTCGGTGACGGTGTAGGTGAAGCGGTCCTCGCCCGCAAAGCCGGGTCGGGGCGTGTAGGTGTAGCTGCCGTCCGGGTTCACCACCACCGTGCCGTTGGCCGGGTCGGTGGTCTTGGTCCAGACATTGCCGCCATCGGCACTGGGCTTGTCATTGCCGCTGAGCGAACCACTGACCGGCTTGTCAATGGCGGTGCTCACCCGATCGGCCACCGCCACCGGCACGTCGTTGGGCAAAACGGTGACCGTCACCGTGGCCGTGCTGGTATCACCATCCTTGTCGGTGACGGTGTAGGTGAAGCGGTCCTCGCCCGCAAAGCCGGGTCGGGGCGTGTAGGTGTAGCTGCCGTCCGGGTTCACCACCACCGTGCCGTTGGCCGGGTCGGTGGTCTTGGTCCAGACGTTGCCGCCGTCGCCACTGGGCTTGTCGTTGCCACTGAGCGAGCCACTGACCGGCTTGTCCTTGCCCGTCACGGCACTATCGGCCACAGCCACCGGCACATCGTCCACCGGGAGCACCGTCAATGTGACGGTGGCCGTGCTCTGGTCGCCATTCACATCGGTGATGGTGTAGGTGAAGCTGTCGGGCCCGTGGTAGTCCGGGTCGGGCACATAGACGAACCTGCCGTCCGGGCCTACCACCACCTTGCCGTGCTGCGGATCGGTCGCTTTGGCCCACACATTGCCACCATCGGCGCTGGGCACGTCGTTGCCGGTCAGCGTGCCGGTCAGCACCTGATCCTCAGGGAGTGTGAAGTCATCATTCACCGCCACCGGCAGTGCATTCGGCGTCAAGCCGTTGACCGTGATGGTGAGGGTCGCCGTCGAGGTATCGCCGTCCTTGTCGGTGATGGTGTAGGTGAAGGTTTCGGTCAGCTTCTGGCCGTCCAGCAGGGCGGCCACTGCCGGGTTGCTGTTGTCGAGCGCATAGCTGTACGTGCCGTTGGCGTTCAGCGTGATGGCGCCGTAGGCGCCGTTGAGCGGCGTGCCCAACGAGCCACCGGTGATACCGGTCACCGGCGCGCCCACTGCCTGCGGACCATCGGCCCCGATGCGGTCGTTGGTGAAGGCGTTGCCCAGCACCGTGGCGCTGCCTCGGGTGATGCTGCTGGCATCGTTGGTGGCCGTCGGCATGTCGTCCATGATCTGGATGACCAGGTTGCCATTGGCGGACTTGGGCGTTGCGCTGTTGTCCGTCACGACCAGCGCGATGGTGTCGCTGGATTCGGTGGCACCAGGCTGATCCTGCTGCACCTTGAGCGTGTAGGTGTAGCTGACGTCCGCGCTGACAGGTGCGCCCGGGGCACCCGTCTTGTTGCCGATGCCGGTGATGCGCAACTGCCCTTCGCCGGTGTCGATGACCGCCGATGGACTGCCTGGGGAGAGTGCATCCAGTTGCGCCACCGTGAAGACCTGGCCGCCGATGGTCACTTTGGCAACACCATCCGGAGCCGTCACAGTGATGGTTCCTGTGGTGGTTTCCGTGGTGTCGCCAGCCGAGGTAAGGCCTTTCTCGTGCACGGTGGCCTGGCCAGTGGCGCCTGCATTGCCATCGACCGGCACGATTTGGGGGGCACCGTCGGTGTGGCCGTTGATGGTGATGGTCAGCGTGCTGTTGGCCGACAGAGAACCCGGATCAGTGATGGTGTAATTGAACACCTCGTTCAAGGTTTCGGTGTCATTGAGCGCGTTGACATCCGGGTTACTGTTGTCCAGCGCGTAGGAATAGCTGCCGTTGGGGTGGATGGTCAGCGTGCCGTACTTGCCCGCCACCACGGTGCCTGCGCCTGCGTTGTCGGCCACCGGCGTGGAGGCGCCCCCTGCGGTGGTGGCCACGATGGCCGTTACCGGCACATCCACCAGAGCGTTGTCTGGATCACTGTCTGCCGTGCCATCCGTCTTGACGTTGCCCGTGACGGGCGTGCCGGAATCTTCAGTGACGGCATTGGTGTTGGGCGTGGCCAGAGGGGGGTCGTTGGTGGCGACGATGGTGATGGTGCCGTTCTTCGTGGCCGCCAACGGCGCGGGGCCGCCGGCATTGCCCCCCGACTGCACGTTGTTGCCATCGCTCAGAACCACGGTGTAGTTGCGTTGCGTCTGCGGCGTGCCCGAGAGGCGATTCGTCGGGTCGTCGCTGGTATTCGTGTACTCGATGGCGGCCAGCACGGCCTCCACCTGGGCCACGGTGGCGGCGTTGGTGAAGGTGACGACCAGCGCCGTGCTGCCAGCGCCACCGCTAATTGTGGCAACGCCGTTGGCGCCAGCTGCGAGGCCATCGATTCGCAGCATGTCGCCGGTAATGCCGTCGGTGAGGGTGACGGTCACGCTGCCCGCGCCGAAGACGGTGGAACTCAGCGCAGGCGTGGTACCCAGGTCAATGTCGGTCACGGCGCCGCTGCCAAGCAGCTTCACCGCGTTGATGGACGTGCCGCTGCCGGTGGTGGCGTTCTCGGTCACCGTGGGGCTGGTGGGCGCATGGGTGAAACCGGGCGCGTCGTTGCGCGGCGCCACGGTGGCGCCCAGGGTGACGACGTCCGACCAGGTGCTGGTGGCCCCCACCGTCAGCGTGCTGCCGCTGGCAAAAGTCTGCACCGTATCCGCCGCGCGCACTTGCAGGCCGCCGGTGGGCGTGCCGTTGTAGTCGGCCGTGGTGGGATTGAAGCGCACGCTGGCCGACGTGGGCAACACCAGCGCATTGGCGTCCGTCAAGCTTGTGGGCAGGTCGTTCCATGTCGTGCCGTCGGTGGAATACTGCCATTTGCCGCCTGCCGACGTCGTGTCGCCCACGATGGCGATGCCGCCAAAGACCGTGGCCGCATTGCCGCCGCCGGAGATGGGGGTCTGGTTGTCGGTGG
>DAOPUP010000063.1:0-9528 GCA_035350655.1 Acidovorax sp.
TGGCTCAAATCGCACGACTACCAGCAATCCATCAGCGTGGTGCAGTGGGATGCGGCGGGTCGTGTGTTGGTACACAGCGGCAGTGCGCCCCTGCCCGCCTTTGATGCCGCCGAAGGTTTTGCCGATTTGCACCTTGGGCCCGAGGCGATGGCGTGGCGCAGTTTTTCGCAGTGGGATGCACCCAAAACCCGCAAGGTCATGGTGCTGCTGGAGTCGCGCGAGCGTGATGAGCTGGCCCGCGACATTGCCGGGCAGATGATCGAGCCCGGGCTGTGGCTGCTGCCCGTCGTGGCGCTGGCCCTCGGGCTGGCCTTGCGGCGGGGCTTGCGGCCCTTGTACGCCCTGTCTGCGGACGTGGCCGCGCTGGACCCCGCCAGCACGCAGCGTCTGGCGTCGCGCCATGCCTGGAGCGAATTCGAATCGGTGGTGGCCTCCATCAACACCTTGCTGGAGCGGCAGCAGGAGGCCCTGGTGCGCGAGCGCCGGCTGGCCAATGAGGTGGCCCACGAGCTGCGCACCCCGCTGTCTTCCATCGCGCTGCAGGCCGCTGCGCTCGGTGGCGGGCTGGCCCCCCAGGCGCAGGCACAGGCCGTGGCCCGCATAGGGCAGGATGCCTTGCGCGCAGGCCATGTGCTCAACCAGTTGCTGGCGCTGGCCCGGGCCAGCCGCGCACAGCTGCACGAAACCAAGGCCCCCGTGGACCTGGCCGCCACGGCCCGCGCGGTGTGTGCAGACTATGCGCAGGCTGCATGGCAGCGCGGAGGCGAGATCGACCTGGTGGCGCCCGATGCCCTGGTGCTGGCGGGGCATGCGGTGCTGCTGGACCTGGCGCTGCGCAATCTCGTCGAGAACGCCCTCAAGCACACCCCGCAGGGCACCCGCATTTCCGTGCAAATCGGACAGGCCGACACCGGGGCCGCCTGGCTGCAGGTGTGTGACGACGGCGCGCGGCTCCAGGCGGCTGCGGGCCACACCGGGGTGGCGCGCCCGGTGGACAGCCTGCACCTGGGGCATGAAATCGTGCTGCGCGTGGCGCAAATGCATGGCGCTGCCTTTGGCGCAGTGGCCGCGCCGGCGCCATTCACCACCTGCTACCGTCTGGATTTTCCGCACCCCGCCGCAGTGGCGGCCGGGTAAAATCCCGGGTTACCAAGCGGTTACCGCTGCAGTGGCTGCCTGTCAGCGACTCCCCTCAACCCTCAACGGATTCACCACCATGCCCCTCGTATCGATGCGCGAACTGCTCGACCATGCTGCCACCAAAGGCTATGGCATTCCTGCCTTCAACGTCAACAACCTGGAGCAGGTGCAGGCCGTGATGGCCGCGGCCGACGAGGTGGGCGCACCGGTGATCTTGCAGGCCAGTGCCGGCGCGCGCAAATATGCGGGCGAGGCCTTCATCAAGCACCTGATCCAGGCCGCTGCCGAGATGTATCCCCATATTCCGCTGGTGATGCACCAGGACCACGGCACCTCGCCCAAGGTGTGCCAGGGCGCCATCGACCTGGGTTTCGGCTCGGTGATGATGGACGGTTCGCTGATGGAAGACGGCAAGACCCCCTCATCGTTCGACTACAACGTGGAAGTCACCCGCAAGGTGGTGGACATGGCGCACAAGGTGGGCGTCACCGTGGAAGGCGAACTGGGCTGCCTGGGCAACCTGGAAACCGGTGAAGCCGGTGAAGAAGACGGCATCGGCGCCGAGGGCAAGCTCGACCACAGCCAGATGCTGACCGACCCCGAAGAAGCCGCCGTGTTCGTGAAGGCCACGCAGCTCGATGCGCTGGCCATTGCGATCGGCACCAGCCACGGCGCCTACAAGTTCAGCCGCAAGCCCACGGGCGACATCCTCGCGATCAGCCGCGTCAAGGAAATCCACCAGCGTATCCCCAATACCCACCTGGTGATGCACGGCTCCTCGTCGGTGCCTGCCGATTTGCTGGCCATCATCAACCAGTACGGCGGCAAGATGAAGGAAACCTACGGCGTGCCCGTCGAGGAGATCCAGGAAGCCATCAAGCATGGCGTGCGCAAGATCAACATCGACACCGACATCCGCCTGGCCATGACCGGCGCGGTGCGCAAGTTCCTGTTTGAAAACCCCGAAAAATTCGATGCCCGCGAATGGCTCAAGCCCGCGCGCGAAGCCGCCAAGGCGATCTGCAAGCAACGCTACCTTGAATTCGGTTGCGAAGGCCAGGGCGCAAAGATCAAGGGCGTTTCGCTGGTTGTGACGGCACAAAGGTACGCTGCGGGTGAGTTGGCCCAAGTAGTGAACTGACGCCTGCGCCTCGCTCAGCGAAAACCGGCAGCCTTTGTGCTGCCGGTTTTCGTTTGGGGGCCCCTCCTTAGGGGTTTTCTCTGCGTGCGCCTGTCCCGTATCAGGCAGGGGCGACGGGTTTCCTCATGTAAGCTCAAGGTCAGTTAAGCTGCGGCAGGGCGGAGCATTCCGGCCTGATGCCACCACGCACGCAAACGTCCTGTGGCTTGCGCAACGATTTTGAAACTTGGAGGAGATCACTCTATGCAAACCAGCCCCACTTCACCGGTGCAGCGCATCGGCGTGCCGAGGGAAAATTTTCATGGTGAAAAGCGTGTGGCCACGGTGCCGGACGTGGTGGAAAAGCTCATCAAGCTCGGTTTCACCGTCGCGGTCGAGTCCGGTGCGGGCGATGGCGCCAATTTCAGCGATGACACCTACCGCGCCGCCGGCGCCGAGGTGGTGGCGGATGCCGCCGCGCTGTGGGCTGCTTCGGACATCGTGCTCAAAGTGCGTCCGCCCAGCAGCGATGAAGTGGCGCTGATGCGCGAGGGCGGCACACTGATCGGTTTCGTCTGGCCCGCCCAGAACCCGGAGCTGATGCAGCAATTGACCGCCAAGAACGCCACGGTGCTGGCGATTGACTGCCTGCCGCGCACCCTGAGCCGCGCACAGAAGATGGACGCGCTGACCTCCACCGCAGGCGTGAGCGGCTACCGCGCCGTCATCGAAGCGGCCAATGCCTTTGGCCGCTATTTCAACGGCCAGATCACGGCGGCGGGCAAGGTGCCCCCGGCCAAGGTGTTCATTGCGGGCGCGGGCGTGGCGGGGCTGGCGGCCATCGGCACGGCGGCCAGCCTGGGCGCCATCGTGCGCGCCAACGATACGCGCGCCGAGGTGGCTGATCAGGTCAAGTCGCTGGGTGGCGAGTTCGTCAAGGTCGACTATGAAGAAGATGGCGCGGGCGGCGGCGGTTATGCCAAGGTGATGAGCGAGGGCTTCCAGGCCGCGCAGCGCCAGATGTATGCCAGCCAGGCCAAGGACGCGGACATCATCATCACCACCGCCCTGATCCCCGGCAAGCCCGCGCCCAAGCTCATTACCACCGAAATGGTGCAATCGATGAAGCCCGGAAGCGTGATCGTGGACATGGCGGCCGAGCAGGGCGGCAACTGCGAGTTGACCGTGCCCGGCGAGGCCGTGGTGCGCCACGGCGTGACCCTCATTGGCTATACCGACCTGCCCTCGCGCCTGGCCCGGCAGTCGTCCACGCTGTATGCCACCAACCTGCTGCGCCTGGTCGAGGAACTGTGCAAGGCCAAGGACGGCGTGGCCGTAGTCAATATGGAAGACGACGCCATCCGCGGCCTGACGGTGACCAAAGACGGCGCCATCACCTGGCCCGCGCCGCCGCTCAAGGCCGCTCCCATCGCAGCGCCCAGGCCTGCGGCCGCGCCGGTGGCCGAGAAGAAAAGCGGCCACGGCCACGGCAGCAGTGCCCCGCTGCCTGCCAAGACCCTGGCCATCCTTTTTGCCGTGGCCGCGCTGGCCTTCTGGTTTATCGGCGCCTATGCGCCAGCGGCCTTCCTGGGGCACTTCACGGTGTTCGTGCTGGCCTGTTTCATCGGCTACATGGTGGTGTGGAACGTCACGCCGGCGCTGCACACGCCGCTGATGAGCGTGACCAACGCCATCTCCAGCATCATCGCCATCGGCGCGCTGGTGCAGATCATGCCGCCAGAAGCCGGGGTGAACGGGCGCCCGGACGGGCTGATCCTCTGGCTGGCCCTGGCCGCCATCGTGCTCACCGCCATCAACATGTTCGGCGGCTTTGCCGTGACGCGCCGCATGCTCGCCATGTTCCGCAGATAAGAACGACACAGAACTAGAAAAAGAGGAAAGACGCTCATGTCCCAAAGTCTCGCCACGGTGGCCTATATCGGCGCCGCCATTCTTTTCATCCTGAGCCTGGGGGGCCTGTCCAACCCGGAAACCTCGCGCCGCGGCAATCTGTTCGGCATGGTCGGCATGGCGCTGGCCGTGCTGGCCACGGTGTTCGGCCCGCGCGTCAGCCCCTCCGGTATAGCCTGGATCGTCGGCGCACTGGTGGTCGGCGGCGGCATCGGCCTGTACGCGGCCAAGGTCGTGAAGATGACCCAGATGCCCGAACTCGTTGCACTCATGCACAGCCTGGTGGGCCTGGCGGCCTGCCTCGTGGGCTTTGCCAGCTATGTCGACACCTCGATCCAGCTGCAGGGGGTGGAAAAAACCATCCACGAGGTGGAAATCTACGTCGGCATCCTGATCGGTGCGGTGACTTTCTCGGGGTCGCTGATCGCGTTCGGCAAGCTCAACGGCAAGATCGGCGGCAAGCCGCTGCTGCTGCCCGGGCGCCACTGGCTCAACCTGGTTGCGCTGCTGGTGGTGGTCTGGTTTGGCCGCGAGTTCCTCAACGCCCATGATGTGCAGTCGGGCATGCTGCCGCTGATCGTGATGACCGCCATTGCGCTGCTGTTCGGTATCCACATGGTCATGGCCATTGGGGGGGCCGACATGCCGGTGGTGGTGTCCATGCTCAACAGCTACTCGGGTTGGGCGGCTGCGGCCACCGGCTTCATGCTGAGCAACGACCTGCTGATCGTGACCGGTGCACTGGTGGGATCGTCGGGCGCCATCCTGTCGTACATCATGTGCAACGCAATGAACCGCAACTTCATCAGCGTGATTGCCGGCGGCTTTGGCTCGGGCGGCGGCACACCGGCCAAAAAGGGCGAGGCTGCTGCTGAACCCCAGGGTGAGGTGGTGCCCGTGAGCGCCGCCGATACCGCCGAGCTGCTGCGCGAGGCCAAGAGCGTGATCATCGTGCCCGGCTACGGCATGGCGGTGGCCCAGGCCCAGCACACGGTCAACGAGATCACCAAGACGCTGCGCGACAAGGGCGTGCAGGTGCGCTTTGCCATCCACCCGGTGGCCGGCCGCATGCCCGGCCACATGAATGTGCTGCTGGCCGAGGCCAAGGTGCCCTACGACATCGTGATGGAGATGGACGAGGTCAATGACGACTTCCCTGACACCGATGTGGCCATCGTCATCGGCGCCAACGACATCGTCAACCCCGCTGCGCAAGACGACCCCACCAGCCCCATCGCCGGCATGCCGGTGCTGGAGGTGTGGAAGGCCAAGACCAGCATTGTCATGAAGCGCTCCATGGCCTCGGGCTACGCCGGTGTGGACAACCCGCTCTTCTACAAAGAGAACAACCGCATGCTGTTTGGCGATGCCAAGAAGATGCTCGACGAGGTGCTGGGCGCCCTGAAGGGCTGACAAGGCATAATTTCCTCTTGGGAAAAAAGCACGATCGTGCGGGATCGTGTTGGCGCGGGTTTCTTACGCAATAAAAATCAGGAGACTTGGAAATGACCGACCGCATCTGGCTCAAGAGCTACCCGTCTGGCGTGCCGGCCGACATCGACGCCGCGCAGTACCCCTCCCTCGTTGCCCTCATGGACGAGGCCTTCACCCGATACGCGGACCGCATTGCCTACAGCTTCATGGGCAAGGATGTCACCTATGCCGAGACCGATGCCCTGAGCCGTGCGTTTGCGGTCTACCTGCAGGGTCTGGGGCTGGTCAAGGGGGACCGTGTGGCCATCATGATGCCCAATGTGCCCCAGTACCCCGTGACGGTGGCGGCCATCCTGCGGGCGGGGTTTGTCGTGGTCAACGTGAACCCGCTGTACACCCCGCGCGAGCTGGAGCACCAGTTGAAGGATTCGGGTGCCAAGGCCATCGTGATCATCGAGAACTTCGCCACCACGCTAGACCATTGCATTGCCCACACGGCCGTCAAGCATGTGGTGCTGTGCTCCATGGGCGACCAACTGGGGTGGCTCAAGGGGGCGCTGGTCAACTATGTCGTGCGCAACGTCAAGAAGCTGGTGCCCGCTTTCAGCCTGCCAGGCGCCGTGCGCTTCAATGATGCGGTTGCGCAGGGTGCGCGCGGCACGTTCAAGAAGCCCGATATCAAGCCCGATGACATCGCTCTGCTGCAGTACACCGGCGGCACCACCGGCGCGAGCAAGGGTGCCGTGCTGCTGCACCGCAACGTGATTGCCAACGTGCTGCAGTCCGAGGCCTGGAACGATCCGGTGATGCAAAAGGTGCCCGCGCACGAGCAGCCCACCAGCATCTGTGCGCTGCCGCTCTACCATATCTTCGCGTTCACCGTGAACATGATGCTGTCCATGCGCACGGGCGGAAAGACCATCCTGATCCCCAACCCGAGGGACCTGCCGGCCGTGCTCAAGGAGCTGTCCAAGCACACCTTCCACAGCTTTCCGGCCGTGAACACGCTGTTCAACGGCCTGGCCAACCACCCTGACTTCCACACCGTCAACTGGAAGAACCTCAAGGTGTCGGTGGGCGGCGGCATGGCCGTGCAGGGGGCGGTGGCCAAGCTGTGGCTCGAAAAAACGGGTTGCCCGATCTGTGAGGGCTACGGCCTGTCCGAGACCAGCCCATCGGTCAGCTGCAATCCGGTGACCGCCCTGGAGTTCACTGGCACCATCGGCGTGCCCTTGCCCAACACCTACATGAAGCTGCTCGATGACGAAGGCCACGAGGTCACCACCCTCGGTCAGCCCGGCGAAATTGCCATCAAGGGACCCCAGGTGATGGCGGGCTACTGGCAGCGCCCCGACGAAACCGCCAAGGTCATGACCGAAGACGGCTATTTCAAGTCGGGCGACATCGGCGTTGTGGACGAGCGCGGCTACTTCAAGATCGTTGACCGCAAAAAGGACATGGTGCTGGTCAGCGGCTTCAACGTGTATCCGAACGAGGTCGAAGAGGTGGTGGCCAACTGCCCTGGCGTTCTGGAATGCGCCGTAGTGGGCGTGCCCGACGAAAAATCGGGCGAGGCCGTCAAGCTGGTGATCGTCAAGAGGTCGGAAGACCTCACCGAAGCCGATGTGCGCGAATACTGCCGCCATGAACTCACGGGCTACAAGCAGCCCAAGGTGATCGAGTTCCGTACCGAGCTGCCCAAGACTCCCGTCGGGAAAATCCTGCGGCGCGAACTGCGCGACAAGAAGTAACGCGTTTTTGCCGCCAGCCAACGCGAGGAGGTCTGCGTGATCTTCCCGCGTCGCCTGTTTGCAGGCCACCACGCTCACGGCGTGGATGGCGTGCACAACGGGAACTGAGTTTTTCTGGCCGCTTCGTGCGGCCGCCAGACCCTGGTGCCTGACAGCCCAGGGTTTTTTTATGCAGAAATAATGGGGCCTATGACCACCGCCATCCTCAGCGCTCTTCCCGAAGAACAATCCAGCCTTGTCGCCCTGTTGCAGGCGCCGCAGCGCAGGGTGCACGCGGGGCGTGTTTTCTGGACGGGGATGCTGCACGGCAAAAGCGTGGTGCTGGCGCTCTCGGGCATTGGCAAGGTGGCGGCCGCCACCACGGCCACGGCGCTGATCGAGCGGTTTGGTGCGGCCCGCATCGTGTTCACCGGTGTGGCCGGTGGCGTGGGTGATGGTGTGCGCGTGGGCGATGTGGTGGTGGCGCAAGACTATGTGCAGCACGACATGGACGCCTCGCCGCTGTTCCCGCGCTGGGAGCTGCCGGGGTATGCGCGCGCACGGCTGGCCTGCGATGTGGCTTTGTCCGCTCTTCTTTTGGAAGCTGCTCGCGCTTGTGTGATAAGCGCTGAAGGCCTATTTGATTCAAATAGTGGCCGCGCTGCCCAGCAGGTGCACCATGGCCTGATGGCCAGCGGCGACCGCTTTGTATCGGCCGCGCACGAGTCCGACCGGCTGCGCAGCGCGCTGCGCGCGGCGGGCCACGATGTGCTGGCCGTGGAAATGGAGGGTGCCGCCGTGGCCCAGGTGTGCCTGGACTATGGCCTGCCGTTTGCGGCCGTGCGCACCATCTCCGACCGGGCCGACGATGCCGCGCATGGCGACTTCGCGCTGTTCGTGCAGACCGTGGCCAGCCGCTATGCCGACCACATGCTGCAGGTCTTTCTGCAAAAACTATGAAATCAATAGCTGCTAGCGATTTATTGATAAGGGCTGGTAGCCAATTTGACCATTGGATGCAGCTGGCCCACCCCTGCCA
Source organism: Acidovorax sp. (assembly GCA_035350655.1). GTDB lineage: Bacteria > Pseudomonadota > Gammaproteobacteria > Burkholderiales > Burkholderiaceae_C > Acidovorax. The sequence continues at coordinate 8,375 of DAOPUP010000063.1, forward strand.
GCGCCACCGCGGAACCGGCTTCGCCGGGCCGCTGGAGGCGTCCCCCAGGGGGGAAGGCGCGTAGCGCCTCAGGGGGCGTTACTTCAGCCAGCCGCGCTTGCGGAAATACCACATGGGGCCCAGCGCACTGGCCAGCATCAGCAACAGCGCGTAGGGGTAGCCCCACTCCTGGGCCAGCTCGGGCATGTGCTGGAAATTCATGCCATACACGCTGGCGATCAGTGTGGGCGGCAGCAGCGCCACGCTGGCCACCGAGAAGATCTTGATGATCTTGTTCTGGTTGATGTTGATGAAACCGACGGTGGCGTCCATCAGGAAGTTGATCTTGTCGAACAGGAAGGCCGTGTGGTTGTCCAGGGACTCGATGTCGCGCAGGATCTGGCGGGCGTCCTCGAACTGATCGGAGCTGAGCATCTTGCTGCGCATCATGAAGCTCACGGCGCGGCGCGTGTCCATGACGTTGCGGCGGATGCGGCCATTCAAGTCTTCCTGGCGTGCGATGGCCGCCAGCACCTCGCCGGCGCGGGCATCGGTCACGTCGCCGGCCAGCACCTGCTTGCTCACTTTTTCCAGCTCGTCGTAGATGTTCTCCAGCGTGTCGGCCGAATACTCGGCGTCGGCGTCGAACAGTGCCAGCAGCACCTCTTTGGCATCCTCGATCAGGCCCGGCGCGCGGCGTGCCCGCATGCGCAGCAGGCGAAACACGGGCACGTCTTCGTCATGGATGGAGAACAGCACGCCCCGGCTTTTGAGGTTGGCGTTGTGCTGGTTCAGGATGAAGGCCACGCGCACCGAACGGGGGTCTTCGTCGTCGTCGATCAGGAAGTCGCTGCGGATGTGCAGCTCGCCGTTGTCTTCTTCGTAGAAACGGGCGGATTCCTCGATGTCCTCGTCCATCGCATCTTCGGGGATGGACAGACCGTAATGCTGCTTGATCCAGCGCTTTTCTTCAAGCGTGGGGGCTTCCAGATCGACCCAGATGGGCTGGAAGCGGGTGAGCTCTTCCAGGGACTCGATTTCTTCCTGGAACAGCCGGCCATTGGCAAGCGAAAAGATGTTGAGCATGGCTCACTCCCTTGTGATGTGGCGTCTGCGGCGGGGGGATGGGGTGCTTTCAACCCCGCGGCAGGCCGGGAGCTGAAAGCTACCAACTC
>DAOPUP010000064.1:0-9464 GCA_035350655.1 Acidovorax sp.
AACAAGGCATTGCCCCCATGGCCGAGAAAAAAGGCTCTTCCAGCGAAAAAACCCTTTACTGCTCTTTTTGCGGCAAAAGCCAGCACGAAGTGAAGAAGCTGATCGCCGGTCCGTCGGTCTTTATCTGCGACGAGTGCATTGACCTGTGCAATGAAATCATTCGCGATGAGCTTCCCGCAGGTGAACTGGCGCGCGAAGGGCGCAGCGATCTGCCCACGCCGATCGAAATCAAGGCCAACCTGGACAACTATGTCATTGGGCAGGACCAGGCCAAGCGCACGCTGGCGGTGGCGGTGTATAACCACTACAAACGACTGCGCCACAAGGACAAGGCCCACAAGGACGATGTGGAGCTGTCCAAAAGCAACATTTTGCTGATCGGCCCCACGGGTTCAGGCAAGACGCTGCTGGCGCAGACCTTGGCGCGCATGCTGGATGTGCCTTTCGTGATGGCCGATGCCACCACGCTGACCGAGGCCGGCTATGTGGGCGAGGACGTCGAGAACATCGTTCAGAAGCTGCTGCAAAGTTGCAACTACGAGGTGGAGCGCGCCCAGCGTGGCATTGTCTATATTGACGAGATCGACAAGATCTCGCGCAAGTCGGACAACCCCTCCATCACCCGTGATGTGTCGGGCGAGGGCGTGCAGCAGGCGCTGCTCAAGCTCATTGAAGGCACCATGGCCAGTGTGCCGCCACAAGGCGGGCGTAAGCACCCGAACCAGGATTTCCTGCAGATCGACACGACCAACATCCTGTTCATCTGTGGCGGCGCTTTTGCGGGTCTGGAAAAGGTCATCGAGAACCGCACCGAGGCCTCCGGCATCGGGTTTGGTGCATCTGTCAAGAGCAAGAAGCAGCGCTCGCTGTCCGAAGTGTTCACCGAGATCGAGCCGGAAGATCTGATCAAGTTCGGTCTGATTCCCGAGCTGGTGGGCCGCATGCCCGTGGTGACGGCGCTGGCCGAGCTGAGCGAAGATGCGCTGGTGCAGATCCTGACCGAGCCCAAGAATGCACTGGTCAAGCAGTACAGCAAGCTGCTGGCCATGGAAGGGGTCGACCTGGAGATCCGTCCTGCCGCCTTGAAAGCCATTGCCCGCAAGGCGCTGGCCCGCAAGACGGGGGCCCGCGGACTGCGCTCCATCCTGGAGCAGTCGCTGATCGGCACCATGTTCGATCTGCCCAATACCAGCAATGTCGAAAAGGTGGTGGTGGATGAGTCCGCCATCGAAGAAAACAAGCCGCCCCTGCTCGTGTACCGCGAGGCGGCCAAGAAGGCCTGAACGGCCCGGAGCGGGCGCCAGCTGCTGCCCCCTGAACCCATCAACCCTTGCGCCAGCGCGGCTGCGCGCAAGGGTTGAAAATCCCCACATGTGGACCATATTCCACAGAGTACTTTGAGGATTTCCATGTCCGGACACACCCCCCTGCCAGCCACCCCCCTTGACCTGCCGCTGTTGCCTCTGCGCGATGTAGTGGTGTTTCCCCACATGGTCATTCCGCTTTTCGTAGGGCGCCCCAAGAGCATCAAGGCGCTGGAGTTGGCCATGGAGTCCGACCGCCGCATCATGCTCGTGGCCCAGAAGGCCGCTGCCAAGGATGAGCCCTCGGTCGAGGATATGTTCGATGTGGGGTGCGTCTCCACCATCTTGCAGATGCTCAAATTGCCTGACGGCACCGTCAAGGTGCTGGTAGAAGGGCAGCAGCGAGCGCTGGTGACGTCCATTGCGGACGCCGAGTCGCATTTCATGGCCAGCATCACCCCGGTGGAGCCAGACCAGGAGAAGCACAAATCCAGCGAGATTGAGGCGCTTCGCCGTGCCGTGATGCAGCAGTTTGACCAATACGTCAAGCTCAACAAGAAGATTCCGCCTGAAATCCTGACTTCCATCGCGAGCATTGACGATCCGGGCCGCCTGGCTGACACCATTGCCGCGCATCTGCCGCTGAAGCTGGAGAACAAGCAGGTGGTTCTGGATCTGTCCGATGTCAAGGCGCGCCTGGAGAATCTGTTCGAGCAACTGGACCGTGAGGTCGACATCCTGAACGTCGACAAGAAGATTCGCGGCCGCGTGAAGCGCCAGATGGAGAAAAACCAGCGCGACTTCTACCTCAACGAGCAGGTCAAAGCCATCCAGAAGGAGCTCGGCGAGGGAGAAGAAGGCGCCGACATGGAAGAGATAGAGAAAAAGATCAAGCTGGCCAAGATGCCCATAGAGGCGCGCAAGAAGGCGGAAGCCGAATTCAAGAAACTCAAGCTGATGTCGCCCATGTCCGCCGAAGCCACGGTGGTGCGCAGCTATATCGATGTGCTGACCGGCTTGCCATGGAGCAAGAAGAGCAAGATCAAGCACGATCTGGGCAACGCCGAAACGGTGCTCAACGAAGACCATTTCGGGCTTGATAAAGTCAAGGACCGCATCCTTGAATACCTTGCGGTGCAGCAGCGTGTGGACAAGGTCAAGGCGCCCATCCTCTGTCTGGTGGGGCCACCGGGTGTCGGCAAGACTTCGCTGGGGCAGTCGATTGCCAAGGCTACCGGGCGCAAGTACGTACGCATGGCGCTTGGCGGTATGCGCGATGAGGCGGAAATTCGGGGGCATCGCCGCACCTACATCGGGGCCATGCCGGGCAAGGTGCTGCAGAGCCTGGGCAAGGTGGGCGTGCGCAACCCGTTGTTCCTGCTGGACGAAATCGACAAGCTCGGGACAGATTTTCGGGGTGACCCGTCGAGCGCGCTGCTCGAGGTGCTTGATCCCGAGCAGAACCACACCTTTGGAGACCACTATGTGGAGGTCGATTTCGATCTGAGCGATGTCATGTTCGTGGCTACATCCAACTCCATGAATATTCCGCCGGCCTTGCTCGATCGCATGGAGGTCATTCGTCTGTCGGGCTACACCGAGGACGAGAAGACCAGCATAGCCATGAAATACCTGCTGCCCAAGCAGCTCAAGAACAATGGCGTGAAGAATGAGGAATTGCTCATCACCGAAGCCGCCGTGCGCGACATGGTGCGCTACTACACCCGCGAGGCGGGGGTGCGCTCACTGGAGCGTGAACTCTCCAAAATCTGCCGCAAGGTCGTCAAAGGGTTGCAGCTGAAAAAGCTGGAGCCCCAGGTGGTGGTGAATGAGGATAATCTGCCCGACTATCTGGGTGTGCGCAAATACACCTATGGCCGGGCGGAGCAGCAAAACCAGGTTGGTCAGGTGGTCGGGCTTGCATGGACGGAAGTCGGTGGCGATTTGCTCACCATCGAGGCGGCCACCATGCCGGGCAAGGGTGTCATTACCCGCACGGGCTCGCTGGGCGACGTGATGAAAGAGTCCGTTGAGGCCGCACGCACCGTGGTGCGTAGCCGGGCACGTATGCTGGGCATCAAGGATGAAGCCTTTGAAAAGCGTGATATTCACATCCATGTGCCCGATGGCGCCACGCCCAAGGACGGCCCCAGCGCGGGTGCTGCCATGACCACTGCCTTTGTGTCGGCCCTCACGGGGATTCCGGTGCGCGGTGATGTGGCCATGACGGGGGAGATCACCCTGCGCGGTGAGGTCACTGCGATCGGCGGCCTCAAGGAGAAATTGCTGGCTGCATTGCGCGGCGGCATCAAGACGGTGCTGATCCCCGAAGAGAACGTCAAAGATCTGCAGGAGATCCCTGACAACGTGAAGAGCGGGCTGGAGATCGTGCCGGTCAAATGGATCGACAAGGTGCTGGAAATCGCACTGGAGCGCAAACCTGTCGCGTTGAGTGACGAGGAAGTGGCTGTAGTGGTAGCGTCAGCGGCTGAAAAATCCACCGGTGTTGTGGCCAATGCCGATCCATTGAAGCATTGATGCAAAAAATTCTGGCGCACCCTAAAAATTGCGCTACAATACATTCCATCGCAGCAAACGTTGTACAATGTGAGGCTTCGGTAAAATGCGGGAATAGCTCAGTTGGTAGAGCGCAACCTTGCCAAGGTTGAGGTCGAGAGTTCGAGACTCTTTTCCCGCTCCAGTTTTTAGGAAAAGGGAAGCAAAATGCTTCCCTTTTTCATTAGTTGCAAGTATCGCTGGCGCGGTAGCAAAGCGGTTATGCCCCGGATTGCAAATCCGGTTAGTCCGGTTCGACTCCGGACCGCGCCTCCAGAACACCATGGGTTCAAACCGATGCAACAAGGTCCTTCGGGCCCTTTTTTGTAGGTGGGTTTCAAGCGATGGTTATCGAAGAGATTTTTTGAAAATTTCTTCGAAATTTTCAGCAAGGCGAAAAATAACGCTATAATTTGAGTCTTGCTGATGCACGCTGAAGGTTACGACAGGGTGTAAAAGTAAATGCGGGAATAGCTCAGTTGGTAGAGCGCAACCTTGCCAAGGTTGAGGTCGAGAGTTCGAGACTCTTTTCCCGCTCCAGATATGCAAGGGAAGCTTCGGCTTCCCTTTTTTCTTGGTGATGGCGATAGTCCGGTTGATCGGGCGTTGCGTTCACCGGATAAGACAGGGGCATTGCGTGTCCGCGCGGCCCGGGTTACGCTGTGACGCAGGTGTGCGTTGGGCAGCCGGCGCCCCGATGGTGAAATTGGTAGACACTGCGGACTTAAAATCCGCCGCTTTCCTGAAAAGGGGCGTGCCGGTTCGACCCCGGCTCGGGGCACCACTACGATTCAATCATGTCAAGTTACAACGCTCCCTTTGAAATCCACGTCCATGGACAGGTCCAGTTGCGCGCAGATGCCAGCTTTGATCAGCTCCAGGAGGCGCTCAAGCCCCTTTGGAAATATGCCGGAGCGCGTTCACTGGCCGATGGTGCGGCGAGCGCCTATGAGGAAGAGCCTGGCATCAAGTTTGACGTACAAGAGCATCTGTTGCAGATGTGCTGGACGGTGCGTGGCGATGAGGATTTTCGCCAATCGCTCGACGAAATGTGCATGAGCCTCAATGAGCTGGCCGAACTGGGCGCGGCCATTGAGGTGACGTTCTATGACGTCGATTTCGACGAAGACGAGGAAGACGATGGCACCGAGTCGCGCGATGACTTCGTGATGCTGTTCGTCGGCCCCACGCCAGCGGCCATCATGCAGGTGCAGCGCGATTTGTTGGTGCAGGATGTCGTGAACATGATGGAGCGCCATTTCGATGGTGCCGAGCTCGGCGGCGTGGTGGCCGAGATTGACAAGCTGTTCACGCAGCGTTTTGACGCTCTGGTGAATTCGCTGGAAATTGGCAAGCCGCCCCGTGGACCTAGTGGCCCAGGCAGTGCGGGTGGCGGCCATGGTGGTGGGCGTCGGCCGCGCCATCTTCACTGAGAACGCCAAGTCAGCGGTTGCGGTGCCCCATCGCTGGCCCTGCGTTCAGTTCGCAACAGCGGTTGCTGGTCACTTCATGAAGACGGTTCTGCCCTACCTGCGCACGTACCCTGAATCGCTGCAAGACCAGGCCAGGCAGCTGCTGGGCCAGGGGCAGCTGGGCGCAGTGCTGCAGCGCAAATATCCCCAGCCGCACGCGGTGCGCAGCGACAAGGCCTTGTACGACTACGCGGCAGAGCTCAAGTCACGCCATCTGCGCAATGCAGGCACGGTGAACAAGGTCGTTTTTGATAGCAAGATCCATGTGGTACGCCATGCGCTGGGCTTGCATACGGCGGTCTCTCGCGTGCAGGGCAATCGCCTGGCGGTCAAGCATGAGATCCGTGTGGCAGCCCTGTTCAAGCAGGTTCCGGACGAGTTCTTGCGGATGATCGTGGTGCACGAACTGGCCCATCTGCGCGAAAAAAACCACGACAAGGCCTTCTACAAGCTGTGCGAGCACATGGAGCCGCAATACCACCAGTATGAGTTCGACCTGCGCCTGTATCTCACGCACCTGGAGCATGCGGGCGAGCGCTTGTGGGCTGTGGAATAGCTATCTATTCAATCGCTACTTGCGCTTTTTCAATAAGGGCTGCAGCCTGATTTGACCGGAATTCAGGGGATGGTGACAGTGCCGCAGCAGTCCGGCGGCAGCTGCAACCAGCGCTGTGCCGCCGCCTGCAGCGGCGCGAGTGCCCCGGTGGTGAGCAGGCGGATGGAAGCGGGTGCTTTTGCGGCCCCCTCCTCGGGGGCCAGTAGCGCATCCTTGTGCAGCAGGCGCCGCGTTTGCCGTGCCACGGGTTCACCGGTTTCGATGAGGTGTACCTGCGGGCCGACCAGTGCGCGCAACTCGTCCGCTACAAAGACATAGTGCGTGCAGCCCAGCACCAGCGTGTCGATCTGGCCAGTTTCGGTGCCAAATGAGCCCATCGCGCTGATGTAACGTGCACACAGCGCTCTTGTTTCTGTAGCGTTTGGGTCGGCGGGCAAGGGCTGCGCTGTGCCGTGCTCGATAGCGCGGGCCAGGCCGTCGCAGGGCTGGATTACGAACTCGGCCTGCCCGGCCAGCGAGGCCAGTAGTCGGGAAAATTTGTCGCTTGTCAGTGTGCTGCGCGTGCCGATGACGCCGACGCGACCCGTCTTGCTCAGCACTGCCGCGGGCTTGAGGGCGGGCTCCAGTCCCACCAGCGGCAGGTCGGGCTGGCTGCTGCGCACTTCATGGATGGCGGCGGCCGTGGCCGTGTTGCAGGCCACCACCAGCGCCTTGATGTGGTGCTGCGCGCGCAGGTAGCGCGTGATGGCGTGCGTGCGGGCGCTCACGAATGCGTCGCCTCGCGCGTCGCCATAGGGTGCGTTGCCGCTGTCGGCCAGATAGACAAAGCGCTCGTGGGGCAACTCGGCCCGCAGCGCCTGCAGCACGCTCAGGCCCCCGATGCCGCTGTCGAAAACGCCGATGGGTTGCGCAGCAGGGTTCATGGTGTCAGGGCGGATAAGTGCAAGAAAGCATGGCGGCGGGCCACCCGCTGGGCGTGGATGCCACCCGCGCTATGGGCGCGCCGCCATGCCCGGCAGCATCAGGCGGCTGCGACTTCGATGCCCTTGAATTCGCCTGTGGCGATGCGCTTTTGCCACTCGGCCGGGCCCGTGATGTGGGCGCTGGTGCCGCCAGAGTCCACCGCCACGGTGACGGGCATGTCGGCCACGTCGAATTCGTAGATGGCTTCCATGCCCAGGTCTTCAAAGCCCACCACCTTGGCGGTCTTGATGGCCTTGCTGACCAGGTAGGCGGCGCCGCCCACGGCCATCAGGTAGGCCGATTGGTGGTTCTTGATGGACTCGATGGCCACGGGGCCGCGCTCGGCCTTGCCGATCATGGCGATCAGGCCGGTCTGCTCGAGCATCATGTCGGTGAACTTGTCCATGCGCGTGGCGGTGGTCGGGCCGGCAGGGCCCACGGCTTCGTCGCGCACGGGATCGACCGGACCCACGTAATAGATCACGCGGTTGGTGAAGTCCACGGGCAGTTTCTCCCCCTTGGCCAGCATGTCCTGGATGCGCTTGTGCGCGGCATCGCGGCCCGTGAGCATCTTGCCGTTGAGCAGCAGCGTGTCGCCGGGCTTCCAGCTGGCGACTTCTTCCTTGGTGAGCGTGTCGAGGTTGACCTTCTTGCTCTTGTTGTAGTCGGGCGTCCAGTCGACGTTGGGCCACAGGTCCAGGCTGGGTGGCGTGAGATACACGGGGCCTGAGCCATCCATCACAAAGTGCGCGTGGCGCGTGGCGGCGCAGTTGGGGATCATGGCAATGGGCTTGCTGGCCGCGTGCGTGGGGTACATCTTGATCTTGACGTCGAGCACCGTGGTCAGGCCGCCCAGGCCTTGGGCGCCAATGCCCAGGGCGTTGACCTTTTCAAACAGTTCCAGGCGCAGGGCTTCGACCTTGTCGAGCGCGGGGCCGCCGGCCTTGGCTTTTTCGGCCTTGGCCTGCAGCTCGTACATGTCCAGGTCGTCCATCAGGCTTTCTTTGGCCATGAGCACGGCCTTTTCAGCCGTGCCGCCGATGCCGATGCCCAGCATGCCGGGCGGGCACCAGCCGGCGCCCATGGTGGGCACGGTCTTCAGCACCCAGTCCACCACGCTGTCGCTGGGGTTGAGCATGTACATCTTGGACTTGTTTTCCGAGCCGCCGCCCTTGGCCGCCACGGTGATGTCCACGGTGTTGCCGGGCACGATCTCGGTGAAGATCACGGCGGGGGTGTTGTCCTTGGTGTTCTTGCGGTCGAACTGGGGGTCGGCCACCACGCTGGCGCGCAGGGTGTTGTCGGGGTGGTTGTAGCCACGGCGCACGCCTTCGTTGATGGCGTCGTCCAGGCTGCCGGTGAAGCCTTCCCAGCGCACGTCCATGCCCACCTTCAGGAAGACGTTGACGATGCCGGTGTCCTGGCAGATGGGGCGCTGACCAGTGGCGCTCATCTTGCTGTTGGTCAGGATCTGCGCAATCGCGTCCTTGGCCGCTGGGCTTTGCTCGCGCTCATAGGCGCGAGCCAGATGGGCAATGTAGTCGGCGGGGTGGTAGTAGCTGATGTACTGCAACGCGGCGGCGATGGACTCGATCAGGTCGGCTTGGCGAATGGAGGTCGTGGTCATGGCAGGTGGGGTCAGTAGGGTAAATCGCGAACCCCGAATTATCCCTCTGCGGGCTTGCGTGCGGCTGTCGGGGGGTGATGGAGGAGCCTGTGGGCGGTGGTCGCAGTCCAAGATGGTGGCGCAGGACCGGGTTCCATGGGTATGCTGCGCCCTGGTGTTTTTATCCCTTTATTCCATTCGCTCACCGAGCGGAAAGGCGCAACCGTGATGACATCCCGACCTGACGCGACCGCATTCCGCACCGAAACAGACAGCTTCGGTCCCATCGATGTGCCCACCCAGCGCCTGTGGGGGGCGCAGACCCAGCGGTCGCTGCAGCATTTTGATATTTCGGGCGAGCGCATGGCGCCAGAGTTGATTCGCGCCCTGGCTCAGGTCAAGCGCGCCAGCGCCTATGTCAACAACGCGCTGGAGCTGCTTGATACCGCCAAGACCACGGCCATCGTGGCGGCGACCGACGAGGTGATCGCAGGCGGCCACCTGCAGGAGTTCCCCCTGGTGGTGTGGCAGACCGGCTCGGGCACGCAGACCAACATGAACATGAACGAGGTGCTGGCCAACCGCGCCAGCGAGCTGCTGGGCGGCCCGCGCGGCGAGGCGCGCCTGGTGCACCCCAACGACGACGTGAACAAGAGCCAGTCGAGCAATGACGTGTTTCCCACGGCCATGCACCTGGCCGCCGTGGATGCGCTGATGCACCGGCTGTTGCCCGCCTTGCAGCAGCTGCGCACCACGCTGGCGGCCAAGGCGGCGGCGTTTGACGGCATTGTGAAGATTGGCCGCACCCATCTGCAGGACGCCACACCGCTCACCCTGGGGCAGGAGATATCGGGCTGGGTGGCGCAGCTGCTGCATGGCGAGCAGCATGTGCGCGCCGCGCTGCCCCATTTGTGCGAGCTGGCCCTGGGTGGCACGGCCGTGGGCACCGGGCTCAATGCACCCGCCGGCTATGCCGCAGCGGTGGCCCGCGAGCTGGCCGACCTGAC
>DAOPUP010000065.1:0-9445 GCA_035350655.1 Acidovorax sp.
GCATCGCGCTGCCGGGCCAAGTCAGCCATCAAGGCTTCGATAGCGGCGCGCTCTGGCGCAGACAACACATCGCCATCGGCGTCCAGGGCGCTCTGGGTGGCAATCAGCATGCGGTCGGCATCCACGCGCGCCTCCACCACGGCCCTTGCGTGCATGTCCTGCGCGGCCGTGGCAAAACCGTCCTGCAGCATGCGGGCGATCTGGTCGTCCGACAGGCCGTAGGAGGGCTTCACGTCGATACGGGCCTCCACGCCACTGCCCTGCTCTTTCGCATTCACGCTCAGCAGGCCATCGGCATCCACCGTGAAAGTCACACGGATGCGCGCGGCGCCAGCCGCCATGGGCGGAATGCCGCGCAGCTCAAACCGCGCCAAGCTGCGGCAATCCTGCACCAGGTCGCGTTCGCCTTGCACCACGTGGATGGCCAGTGCGGTCTGGCCGTCCTTGTAGGTAGTGAAATCCTGTGCCTTGGCGGTCGGAATGGTTTCGTTGCGGGCCACGATACGCTCCACCAGACCGCCCATGGTCTCGATGCCCAGCGACAGGGGAATCACATCGAGCAGCAGCAAATCACCCGATGTGTTGTTGCCCGCCAGCTGGTTGGCCTGGATGGCTGCGCCCAGTGCAACCACTTCGTCGGGGTTGAGATTGGTCAAGGGCTCTTTGCCAAAAAACTCAGCCACCGCGCGCTGCACCTGGGGCATGCGGGTGGAGCCACCCACCATGACCACGCCCTGCACTTCGTCGCGCACAAGCTTCGCATCCCGCAGCACGCGACGCACAGCCGCCATGGACCGCGCGGTCAACTCAGCGGTAGCGGCTTCAAAATCGGATTTTTTGACATCAAATCGCACGCTAGCGCCCGCCAGATCAGCGGTAAATGCTACTGTTTCAGCAGCAGTCAGGGCCTCCTTGCAGGATCTGGCCGCCATGCGGATTACTGCCTTGTCGGCGGGCGTATCGGCGGACAAACCAAGTTGCTCGAGCACCCAATTGGCGAGCGCTGCGTCATAGTCGTCGCCGCCCAGGGCGGAATCGCCGCCCGTCGCAATCACTTCAAAAACGCCTTGCGTGAGCCGCAAAACCGAAATGTCGAACGTGCCGCCGCCCAGGTCGTAGACGGCGTAAACGCCTTCGCTGGCGTTGTCCAGGCCGTAGGCAATGGCGGCGGCCGTCGGCTCATTGATCAGCCGCAGCAGATGGATACCGGCCAGCTTGGCCGCGTCCTTGGTGGCCTGACGCTGGGCATCATCAAAATAGGCCGGCACCGTGATCACCGCACCATACAGATCATCATTGAAGGTGTCTTCGGCGCGGTAACGCAGCGTGGCCAGGATCTCCGCACTGATCTCAACCGGCGACTTGATGCCACCTGCGGTTGCCAGGCTCACCATGCCCCCCGCGCTGGCATCGGGGCTCTGGACGAACTCGTAAGGCAGCTGTTCTGCCTGCGCCACATCCTGCAGGCCGCGCCCCATGAAGCGCTTGGCCGAGGCGATGGTGTTGCGGGCATCACTGGACTGCGCCGCCACTGCGTCGTAGCCAATCTGCCGTCCGCCCTGCTCCAGGTAGCGCACCACCGATGGCAGCAGCACACGCCCCTCGCCATCGGGCAGGCATTCGGCAACGCCATTGCGCACAGCCGCCACCAAAGAATGCGTGGTACCCAAGTCAATGCCGACTGCAATGCGCCGCTGGTGCGGATCGGGGGATTGACCGGGCTCGGAAATCTGCAAAAGCGCCATGAAATCTTGTGTTCTACGTGATGAAGCACTGCCCAGCGGAAAGCGCCTCGAAAAGGGGTTGTGCCGCTATTGTCCCAGCTGATCCCGGCGGCGCTCGATATCGTCGGCAAATCGCGCAATGAACATGAGGGCTCTGACCTGCCGCGCAGCAGCGGCGTAGTCGCGCTGCTGGTCAATCATTTCACCGCAAAGTACCAGTGCCGCGCTGCGGGCCGACTGCACACCTTCATCCAGCGCGTCCAGCTCGGCAGCCGATCGCGCGTCCTCCAACGCTTCGCGCCATTCCATCTGCTGCATCAAAAAGACCGCGGGCATGGCCGTGTTGTCCTCGGCTTGGATGGGCGCACCATGCAGTTCGCACAGGTAGGCGGCACGGCGCATCGGGTCTTTGAGGCGCTGGTATGCCTCATTGATGCGCACCGACCATTGCATGGCCACCTGCTGCGCTGCAGCGCCTTGGGCTGCAAACTTGTCGGGATGCGCTTCGCGCTGCAGTTCTTTCCAGCGCGCATCCAGCGCCGCCCTGTCCTGGGCGAAGCGTTGCGGCACACCAAACAGCTCAAAGTCGTCAGATTGCAGATTCATGCCCATACCAGGTCACAGCAGATCAATAAAAAACCGCCAGCACGCAGCGCGATGGCGGTTTGGCAGCAACGCAGCTGGCAGCATCAAACGCGGAAGCTCTCTCCACAGCCACAGCGATCACGTTCATTGGGATTGTTGAACTTGAAGCCTTCGTTGAGGCCTTCACGCACAAAATCGAGCTCGGTGCCGTCAATGTAGGCCAGGCTCTTGGGGTCGATCAGCACCTTGACACCGTGGTTTTCGAACACGATGTCTTCGGGCTCGGAGTCGTCCACATATTCGAGCTTGTAGGCCAAGCCGGAGCAACCAGTGGTCTTGACCCCCAGGCGGACACCCAGGCCCTTGCCCCTGCGCGCCAGATAGCGGTTGACGTGCCGGGCAGCAGCTTCTGTCAGCGTAATGGCCATGGTCAGGCTGCGGCCACCGCGCTGTTGTGCTTGGCCTTGTAGTCGTTCACGGCCGCCTTGATGGCGTCTTCGGCCAGGATGGAGCAGTGGATCTTGACGGGTGGCAGCGCCAGTTCTTCGGCAATCTCGCTGTTCTTGAGGGCCGCCGCTTCGTCCAGCGTCTTGCCTTTGACCCACTCGGTCACCAAGGACGAGGAGGCAATCGCCGAGCCACAGCCATAGGTCTTGAAGCGCGCGTCTTCAATGACACCGGTTTGCGGGTTCACCTTGATCTGCAGCTTCATCACGTCGCCGCAGGCGGGCGCGCCCACCATGCCGGTGCCCACCGAATCATCACCCTTATCGAAAGAGCCCACGTTGCGGGGGTTTTCGTAGTGGTCAACCACTTTGTCTGAGTAAGCCATGATGTGTACCTCTTCAATTCTTCCAAAATCTTCGGGGATTCAGTGCGCGGCCCACTGAATGGTGCTGATGTCGATGCCGTCCTTGTACATTTCCCACAGCGGGCTCAACTCACGCAGGCGGGCCACGTTTTCGCGGATGGTGCCAATGGCGTAGTCGATCTCTTCTTCGGTCGTGAAACGGCCAATGGTCATGCGCAGGCTGCTGTGCGCCAGTTCGTCACTGCGGCCGAGGGCGCGCAGCACGTAGCTGGGCTCCAGGCTGGCGGACGTGCAGGCCGAGCCCGACGAAACAGCCAGGCCCTTGATGCCCATGATGAGCGATTCACCCTCGACGAAGTTGAAGCTCATGTTCAGGTTCTGCGGCACGCGGCGCTCGAGGCTGCCATTGATAAACACCTGTTCGATGTCCTTCAAGCCGTTGAGCAGGCGCTGCTGCAGCGCCTTGGCCTTGGCATTACTCTCGGCCATTTCTTCCTTGGCGATGCGAAAGGCCTCGCCCATGCCCACGATCTGGTGCGTGGGCAGCGTGCCCGAACGCATGCCGCGCTCATGGCCACCGCCGTGCATCTGGGCTTCCAGGCGCACACGGGGCTTGCGGCGCACAAACAAGGCGCCCACGCCCTTGGGGCCGTAGGTCTTGTGGGCGGTCATGCTCATCAGGTCGATGGGCAGCACGTTCATGTCGATCTCGACCCGGCCCGTCGCCTGGGCTGCATCCACATGCAGCAGGATGCCCTTTTCACGGCACAGTGCGCCGATGGCGGGGATATCCTGGATCACGCCAATTTCGTTGTTGACGAACAGGATGCTGATCAGGATGGTATCGGGGCGAATGGCAGCCTTGAGGGCATCCATGTTTACCAGCCCGTCTTCCTGCACATCCAGATAGGTCACCTCAAAGCCCTGACGCTCAAGCTCGCGCATGGTGTCCAGCACGGCCTTGTGCTCGGTCTTGAGGGTGATCAGGTGCTTGCCCTTGCCCTGGTAGAAATGGGCTGCCCCCTTCAAGGCCAGGTTGATGGACTCTGTGGCACCGCTGGTCCAGACGATCTCACGGGGATCCGCACCAATCAGGTCTGCTACCTGTACACGCGCTTTCTCTACCGCCTCTTCAGCTTCCCAGCCCCAGGCGTGGCTGCGGGAGGCAGGGTTACCGAAATGCTCGCGCAGCCACGGAATCATGGCATCCACGACGCGTGGATCCACCGGCGTGGTAGCGCCGTAATCGAGATAAATGGGGAAATGCGGGGTCATGTCCATGGCTGGCTCAGTAAAAATTTCTGGCAGGCAAACTTAGAAAAGCAATGTTCAAAAAAACGTTCAGCGCGCCGCCGGCCCTCGGGCCACAGTAAGCGGCCCAAGCGTCAGGATTTTGCGAAGACGTTACCCAGCGCGAACACCGAATTGGGCGCATTCACACGGATGGGCTTGACCACGGGCGTGGTCGAAATGGCACGCCGCGCAACGGGTTTGTCCTCAATCTGGACACCCTTGGCCAATTGCTCGTCCACCAGTTTTTGCAGCGTGACAGAGTCAAGAAACTCCACCATGCGCTGGTTGAGCGATGCCCACAATTCGTGCGTCATGCAACGGCCCGCTTCGCCCAAGCAGTTTTCCTTGCCGCCGCACTGGGTGGCATCGATGGGCTCGTCCACCGATACGATGATGTCCGCTACCGTGATATCACCTGCCTTGCGCGCCAGCGTGTAGCCGCCGCCCGGCCCACGGGTCGACTCTACAAGTTCGTGGCGACGAAGTTTGCCAAAGAGCTGCTCCAGATATGACAGCGAAATCTGTTGCCTTTGGCTGATGGCCGCCAACGTGACGGGGCCATTGTTCTGGCGCAGGGCCAGGTCAATCATGGCGGTGACCGCAAAACGGCCTTTGGTTGTGAGACGCATCGCAAGCTCCTTGTGCTAAGACTTGTTCGTTGTGGAAATCGCCTGCGCGGGCTGTTGGCCAGCGAGGCGCCGTCTCCGCCTTCACCCCGTCCAGCCGCCTGGTCCGGGGCCCTTTATCGTCGGGCTCTTTGCTTGAGTGTTTTACGTGAATATACCACAAATCCCCATTGATTCTGTCGGGTTAAAAAACCAACAAGTCACAATTTAATCAAAGAGGTTTCAATCCACAAGAGCTCCCCTCTCAGAGGGCGACCGGATCACTGCCGTGCGCACCAAATGCCTGGTCTTTGAGCCTCGTGAGCTGGTCGCGCACACGGGCGGCCTGCTCGAACTCCAGATTGCGCGCGTGCTCCAGCATGAGCTTCTCCAGCCGCTTGATCTCGCGCGCCACGTCTTTTTCCGACATGTCTTCCACCTGCGCGCGCTGCATCGCCTCCTGCTCCAGCCGCTCGGCGTCCTTGCCCGCCCTTTCGCTGTAGACCCCGTCAATCAGGTCTCTTACCCGCTTGACAATACTGCGCGGCGTGATCCCATGGGCTTCGTTGTGTGCGATCTGTTTGATGCGGCGGCGTTCCGTCTCACCCATGGCTTTTTTCATCGACTCGGTGATGCGGTCCGCATAAAGAATGGCCCGACCATTGAGATTGCGCGCCGCGCGGCCAATGGTCTGGATCAGGCTGCGCTCTGCACGCAAAAAGCCTTCCTTGTCGGCGTCGAGGATGGCCACCAGCGACACCTCCGGAATGTCCAGGCCCTCACGCAGCAGGTTGATGCCCACCAGAACGTCAAACGCCCCCAGCCGCAGGTCGCGGATGATCTCCACGCGCTCGACCGTGTCCACATCACTGTGCAGGTAGCGCACCTTCACGCCGTTGTCGGTGAGGTAGTCAGTGAGCTGCTCGGCCATGCGCTTGGTCAGCGTCGTGATGAGTACCCGTTCATGTTTTTCTGCGCGAATGCGTATTTCCTGCAGCACATCGTCCACCTGGTGGGTGGCGGGACGCACCTCCACCACCGGGTCCACCAGGCCGGTGGGGCGCACCACCTGGTCCACGATCTGGCCTGAATGGGTCTTCTCGTAATCGGCAGGAGTGGCTGAGACAAAGATCACCTGCCGCATGCGCTGCTCGAACTCTTCGAATTTGAGCGGCCGATTGTCCAGGGCTGAAGGCAGGCGAAACCCATATTCGACCAGCGTGGTCTTGCGCGAGCGGTCGCCGCTGTACATGGCATTGAGCTGCCCGATCATCTGGTGGCTCTCGTCCAGGAACATGATGGCGTCCTTGGGCATGTAGTCGGTCAGCGTGCTGGGCGGATCGCCCGGCGCCGCGCCCGAGAGATGGCGCGTGTAGTTCTCAATGCCTTTGCAGTGCCCCACTTCGCTGAGCATCTCCAGGTCAAACCGCGTGCGCTGCTCCAGCCGCTGCGCCTCCACCAGCTTGCCGTCGGCCAGCAACTGCTGAAGCCGCTCGGCCAGTTCCAGCTTGATGGTCTCCACCGCCGCCAGCACCTTGTCGCGCGGGGTCACGTAGTGGCTGCTGGGATAGACGGTAAAGCGCGGAATCTTCTGCTTGACGCGCCCCGTGAGCGGATCGAACAGCTGCAGGCTTTCGATCTCGTCGTCAAACAGCTCGATGCGAATCGCCAGCTCCGAATGCTCGGCCGGAAACACATCGATGGTGTCGCCGCGCACGCGAAACTTGCCGCGCGAAAAATCTGCATCGTTGCGCTGGTACTGCATGCGAATGAGCTGTGCAATCACGTCGCGCTGACCCAGCCTGTCGCCGGTGCGCAGCGTCATCACCATGCGGTGGTAACTCTCGGGCTCGCCAATGCCGTAGATGGCCGACACGGTGGCCACAATGACCACGTCCTTGCGCTCCATCAGGCTCTTGGTGCACGACAGCCGCATCTGCTCGATGTGCTCGTTGATGGCGCTGTCCTTCTCGATGAACAGGTCGCGCTGCGGCACATAGGCCTCGGGCTGGTAGTAGTCGTAGTAGCTCACGAAGTACTCGACCGCATTCTTGGGGAAAAACTCGCGGAACTCGCTGTACAGCTGCGCCGCCAGCGTCTTGTTGGGCGCAAACACGATGGCCGGGCGGCCCATGCGCGCAATCACGTTGGCCATGGTGAAGGTCTTGCCCGAGCCCGTCACGCCCAGCAGGGTCTGGAAAGTTTCACCGTCGTTCAGCCCTTCGACCAGCTTGTTGATGGCCTCGGGCTGGTCGCCCGCCGGCGGGTAGGGCTGGAACAGCTCGAATGGCGAACCAGGAAACGAAACAAAGGTCCCTGTGCTGGAGGTGCCGACGTCATTGGCAACAACGGTCAGCGGAGAGTCGGATGGGGGCATGGTTCCTCGGCCGGGCTGGCCGTCTGAAGAAAAGCCGCTCTGAGCGGCAAAAACGACAAGGCGCAAAAAGACAGGAATGCAGGGCAAAACTCTTGACGAAAATCAATCAGACACCCTGCCTCATCGTGCCGACACGGGGAAATGACCCCCTTCGAGGGATAACATCTGACAGTACCTTTAATATTTTGAGACGTTTGCCCATGCTCAACAATTTTCGCATTACCCAGCGCTTTGCCCTCGTCATCATCGTTTACTGGGTCGCCTTCCTGGTGGTGATGGGCGTTGGCGTTGGTGGCTTGATGTCGGCCAAAGACAGCCTGCAGTCCGTACACGACAACGCGATGAAGCCTGCCTTGCTGGCCGATGAGTCGATTGACAAGATCGTTCAAGGCCGCCTGCAGGTGCTGCTGGCGTTTCAGCATGCCCCGGATGGCGCCCTGGCGGCCATCCACGACCATGCCACTACGGTGCACCTGGACGCCATTGCCAGCACGGCCGACAAAGGCCAGCAGATTGCGCAGGAGCTGTCTAAAACG
The DNA here is from genome assembly GCA_035350655.1 of Acidovorax sp. Classification (GTDB taxonomy): domain Bacteria; phylum Pseudomonadota; class Gammaproteobacteria; order Burkholderiales; family Burkholderiaceae_C; genus Acidovorax. The sequence continues at coordinate 7,932 of DAOPUP010000065.1, forward strand.
TTGAATGACCCCACCGAAAAGGAACTGTTCGACGCGGCTTACAAGGCGCGCGAAGCTTGGCATCAACGACTGACCGAGGCGTTGACCGCCATTCGTGGCAATGATTTCAGCCCGGCCACCATGGCGGCCTTTCTGGCCGCCGGCCGACGCGAGGGCGAGAGCGCGGTGAAGGCGCTCACCAGTTTGCGCGACCAAAAAGTGGCGTTTGCCAATGCCGCCTACAAAGCGGCCGAAGCACGCTATCACAACGCCCTGGTGCTGTTCGGCATCGTCATTGCACTGGGCATGGTCCCGGGTGCGTGGCTGACCTACGGCCTGGCGCGTCGCCTGACCGCAGGATTCTCACTGGCCGATGCCACGGCAACATCGATCGCGGCGGGCGACCTGTCGCACAAAGTGCCCCACGCCGGGACCGATGAGATCGGTCACCTGCTGGGTCAGATGGATACGATGCGCGCCAACCTGCACAGGGTCATCGCACAGGTGCGCAGCGGCTCCGACTCCATTGCCAGCGCGGCATCCGAAGTGGCGGTGGGGACTCTGGACCTGTCCAACCGCACCGAGCAACAGGCCGGGTCGCTGGAGCAGACGGCCACCGCCTCGGAGGAGCTGACCAGCACCGTCCAGCACAACGCCGACAACGCCAGCCAGGCCAATCAGCTGGCGGCTTCGGCCTCGGTGGTGGCCACCCACGGCGGCGAGGTGATGGTCCAGGTGGTGCAAACCATGCAGGCCATCAACACCTCGTCGCGCCGGATCGCAGACATCATCAGCGTGATCGACGGCATCGCATTTCAGACCAACATCCTCGCCCTGAATGCTGCCGTGGAAGCAGCCCGTGCGGGCGAGCAGGGACGCGGCTTTGCCGTGGTGGCCGGCGAAGTGCGCTCGCTGGCTGGGCGCAGCGCCGAGGCAGCCAAGGAGATCAAGACCCTGATCACGGACTCGGTGGAGAAGGTGGACCTGGGCACGCAGCAGGTCGCGCAGGCGGGCAGCACCATGGACGAGATCGTGACCAGCATTCAGCGCGTGGCCGACATCGTGGGCGAGATCGCATCGGCCAGCCGCGAGCAATCGACCGGCATCGGTCAGATCAATACGGCGGTGACGCAACTGGACACGGTAACGCAGCAAAATGCCGCGCTGGTCGAACAAACCTCGGCGGCCTCCGCTGCGCTGCAGGAGCAGGCGCGCCAGCTGGCGCAGCTCGCCGCATCCTTCCAGCTCGGAGACAACCATGCCCCGGGCCTTTCGGCGCCCGCCCGGCATCGCCTGCCCGGCTGAATGACTCCACGCACTGCCCGGCACGCCGGGCCGGGCACTCGTTAAAATGCGCGCTGCTCCCGGGCACCGGGAGCAACGCCCTCCGCTCAACCAGGACTTTGAAATGTCGCTTTTCTCTCCCGTCGAAATGGCCCCCCGTGACCCGATCCTGGGTCTCAACGAGCAGTTCGCTGCCGACACCAACCCCAACAAGGTCAATCTGGGTGTGGGTGTGTATTTCGACGACAACG
>DAOPUP010000066.1:0-9383 GCA_035350655.1 Acidovorax sp.
AGTGGGCCCGTGAGCTGGGATTTTCCCAAATTGGCGTGGCGGGGGTGGATTTGTCCGCCTCCGAGCCGGGGTTGATGCAATGGCTGGCGCAAGGGTTCCATGGCGACATGCACTACATGGCCGCACACGGACTCAAGCGTGCCCGTCCGGCCGAGCTGGTGCCGGGTACCGTGAGTGTGATCACCGCGCGCATGGACTACCTGCCGCGTGATACTCCCACACCGGGGCCCCTGCAGGCCGGCGAAGGCTGGCAGATCGTTGAGTTTGCGCGCCTTTCGCGCCCGCAGGAGGGCATTGTGTCGGTCTATGCCCGGGGGCGCGATTACCACAAGGTGCTGCGCGCGCGCCTGCAAAAGCTCAGCGACCGCATTGGTGAGGCTGTGGGGCCTTTTGGCCACCGCGTGTTCACCGATTCGGCGCCGGTGCTCGAGGCCGAACTGGCGGCGCGCAGCGGCCAGGGCTGGCGCGGCAAGCACACGCTGGTGCTCAACCGTGAGGCTGGCTCGATGTTTTTTCTGGGTGAGATCTACGTGGACCTGGCGTTGCCGCCCAGCGCGCCCGTGACTGCGCACTGCGGCAGCTGCAGCGCCTGCATCGATGTGTGCCCCACGCAGGCCATCATTGCGCCGCACCGGCTGGATGCGCGGCGCTGCATCTCGTACCTGACCATCGAGCACGCGGGGTCGATACCGCTGGAGTTGCGCCCGCTGATGGGCAACCGTATCTATGGCTGTGACGATTGCCAGCTGATCTGCCCCTGGAACAAGTTTGCGCAGGTGAGCTGCCTGCCCGACTTCGATGCCCGCGCCGGCCTGGCGGGTCAGCAGCTGGTGCACCTGTTTGCCTGGGATGAGGCCACCTTTTTGCGCCTGACCGAGGGCGGTCCCATTCGCCGCATCGGGCATGAGCGCTGGCTGCGCAATGTGGCGGTGGCGCTGGGCAATGCGCTGCGGCAGACGGGGGATGCCGGGGTGCGCGTGGCGCTGCAGTCACGCGCGGAGGACGCCAGTGCGCTGGTGCGCGAGCATGTCGCCTGGGGTTTGAGTCAAGATGGGCTTGAGCCCTTTATTTGAAAGCGCTTGATGCTATTTAATAAATAGCAAAAGATCTGGCTGCCAGAGGGCGTCAGCGCAAGAATCCCAGAGCAAAAGGCAGGCTCACCACACCCAGCAGTGTCGACAGCGTCACCAGCCCGGCCACATACGGCCCGTTGTAGCCCATGCGCGCCGCCAGCACATAGCAGGTGGAGGCCGTGGGCAGGGCCGAAAACGCCAGCAGCACGGTGGTCTGCACCGGGTTGAGCGTGAACAGGCGGGCCATGGCAAAGGCCATCAGCGGCTGTGCCAGGTGGCGAATGGACAGCACGGCGATGCTCAGCGTCTTGCTGCGCGTGAGCAGGCCGAACTGCATGCCCGCGCCCGCCGCCATCAGGCCCAACGCCAGCGAGGCTGCGCTGATGCGGCTGACGGCAGGCTCTATCCAGACGGGGATGCGAAAGCCCAGCAGGTTGGCCACCAGCCCCGACGCGGTGGCAATGATGAGGGGGTTGCGCAGCAACTCGCGCGCAAAGCCGTGCTGGCCGTGGCGCGCCATGGGCCATATCGCTGCCACGTTGAAAAGGGGCACACAGACACCGATCAGCACGGCAATCAGCAGCAGACCTTGCGCACCAGCCAGCCGCTCGGCCAGTGCCAGGCCGATGAAGGAGTTGAAGCGAAACGCCACCTGCGCGCTGGCCGCATGATCGCGGGCGTCGATCCGCTGGCCCAGCCAGGGCCAGTGCGGCAGGCTGTAGGCCAGTGCGATGCCCGCCAGGCCCGACAGCACGCCCGCGCCAATCAGACCGGAGGCGGCGCCGATGTCCACCGGGCTTTTCACGATGGACTGGAACAGCAGCACGGGAAACAGCAGGTAGTACACCAGGCTCTCCACCGGTTGCCAGACCGAGCGGTTCAGGGGGGTGTAGCGGCAGACCAGGTAGCCAAAGAGAATGAGGGTGAAGTCGGGAAGGAGGAGCTGGGCGTAATTCACGCGCTGAGAATACCTGATGGCGCCGCACTCTGCGGGTTTGCACTTATGTGGAATCCATAGGCCAGCGGGCGGCGCATAGCGCGTACCATGCGATGGTTGATTGCCCCCCAAAGGAGAGTGGAATGCACCGTCGTCAATGGCTTGTCCTCACCCTTGCTCTGGCTGCTGGCACTGCCGCAGCCCAGGCTTACCCCCACAAGATCATCAAGTTGCAGGTGCCGTTTGCGCCTGGCGGCACCACCGACATCATCGCCCGCGTCATTGCCGATCCGCTGGGCCGCGCGCTGGGCCAAAGCGTGATCGTGGAAAACAAGTCGGGCGGCGGCGGCATCGTGGGCGCCAACGAAACGGCCAAGTCGGCGCCCGATGGCTACACGCTTGGCGTGGCCACCGTGTCCACCACGGCAGCCAATCCGGCCATCAACCCGAAGACGCCCTACAACCCGCTGACCGATTTCACGCCCATCATCAATATCGCGGCCACGCCCAACATCATTGCGGTGCATCCCAGCTTTCCGGCCATGGACTACAAGTCGTTCGTAGCCGAAGTCAAAAAGGCCCCTGGAAAATACTCGTATGCATCTTCAGGCACCGGCGGTATCGGCCACCTGCAGATGGAGCTATACAAGAACCTTTCGGGCACTTTCGTGACCCATATTCCTTACCGGGGTGCAGGCCCCGCGCTCAATGACACCGTGGCCGGCCAGGTGCCCATCATTTTTGACAACCTGCCTTCGGCGCTGCCTTTCATAAAGGAGCACCGCTTGGTGCCCATCGTGGTGGCTGCGCCCCAGCGCGTGGCCTCGCTGCCCAATGTGCCCACCTTCAAGGAGCTGGGCCTGGAGCCGGTGAACCGCATGGCCTACTACGGCATCGTCGGCCCCAAGGGCCTGCCCAAGGACATCGTCGACAAGCTCAATGCCGCCGTGCGCAAGGCGCTGGAAGATCCGGCCGTGAAAAAGCGCGTGGAAGAGACGGGCGCGCTCATCGTGGGCAACAGCCCCGAGCAGTTCGCCGCGCAGATCCAGGCCGAGTATGCGGTCTACAAGGATGTGGTGGCCAGGCAGAAACTGAAGCTGGATTGATCCCGCGCCCTGCCGCGCCAGCCGCCCGTACCCCGGGCGGCTTTTTTACGTGCTATGGTTTTTACATGCTTGCTACCAGCCTGACCGCCATCGATACCTTTGTGGATGCCCTGTGGCTGGAGGACGGCCTGGCGCGCAACACGCTGGCGGCCTACCGGCGCGACCTCACGCTGTATTCCACCTGGCTCGCCGGCCAGCAGCCGGCGCTGGCGCTCGATGACACGGCCGAGCACCACCTGCAGGCCTATTTTGCCGAGCGCCATGCCCAGACACGGGCCACGTCGGCCAACCGGCGCTTGACGGTGCTGCGGCGCTACTTTCACTGGGCCCTGCGGGAGCGGCGCATCAGTGCCGATCCCACGCTGCGGCTGGAGGCTGCGCGCCAGCCGATGCGCGTGCCCAAAACCCTGTCGCAGGCGCAGGTGGAGTCCCTGCTCAATGCCCCCGACGTGGACACACCGCTGGGCCTGCGCGACCGCACCATGCTTGAGCTGATGTATGCCAGCGGCCTGCGGGTGACCGAGCTTGTCACGCTCAAGACGTTTCAGCTGGGCCTCAATGAAGGCGTGCTGCGGGTGATGGGCAAGGGCAGCAAGGAGCGTCTGGTGCCGTTTGGCGAGGAGGCAAGGTTGTGGATCGACCGCTACCTGCAGGCCTCGCGCGGCGTGATCCTGGGTGGCCAGCAGACCGAGGACCTGTTTGTGACCCAGCGTGGCGCCGGCATGACGCGCGTGATGTTCTGGATGATCGTCAAGAAATGGGCCGCGGAGGCGGGCATCACGGTGCCCCTGTCTCCGCACACGCTGCGCCACGCCTTTGCTACCCATCTGCTCAACCATGGGGCCGATCTGCGCGTGGTACAGCTGCTGCTGGGCCATGTCGATATTTCCACCACCACCATCTACACCCATGTGGCGCGCGAACGCCTGAAGGCGCTGCATGCGCGCCACCATCCACGAGGCTGAAGGGGGTGGGCGCGCAGCGCCTTGATCTGCGCGAAAATCGGCGGCTTTATGACTCCCGAAAGCCCCGCAATGTCCTTCAAAAGCCGTCGCCGCCTGCTGGCCTCCCTGTGCCTGAGCGCCCTGGCGCCACTGGGCCAGGCCCAAGCGCAACCGGCCGCCTGGCCGGCCAAACCCATCCGCATCGTGGTGGCCTACCCTGCGGGTGGGGTGAGCGATACGGTGGCGCGTGCCCTGGCCGACAAGCTGGCTGTGCAACTGGGCACCCCGGTGGTGATTGAAAACAAGGCCGGTGCCAGCGGCAGCATCGGCGTGGATGCCGTTGCCAAGGCGGCGCCCGACGGCTACACCTTGGGCTTTGCCGCCATCAGTCCGCTGGCGCTCAATCCCCACCTGGGCAAGTCGCCCTTTGATCCGCAAAAAGACATTGCGCCCGTGGTCAGCGTCATGTATTCGCCCGTGCTGTTGCTGGCCACCCCTGCCAGCAAGGCACGCGACTTCCGCGATCTGCTGGCCGCCGCGCGCGCCCGGCCGGGCGAAATTCGCTGGACCACCTCGGGCCCCGCATCGCTGGGTCACATCATGCTCGAGCAGATCATGGCCGGTGCCCAGGTGCAGATCACCCATGTGCCTTACAAGGGCGGTGGACAGCAGATGAACGATGCGCTGGGCGGGCAGTTCGAAGTGCTATCCACCAACGCCGGCCCGGCGGTGCTGCAGCATGTGAAGGCGGGCAAGCTCAAGGCCCTGGCAGTGGGGGCGCCGGCGCGGCTGGACAGCCTGCCCGACGTGCCCACGCTCGCCGAGCTGGGGTTGCCTGCCGCCAACATGTCGTCGCTGTTTGGCATCTATGCGCCAGCCCAGACCCCCGCCGCGGTGCTGGCCCGTCTCAACGCCGAGTTGAACAAGGCGCTGGCGTTGCCCGAGATTCGTAACAAGCTCGATGCCACCGACAACGTACCCACGGGTGGAACGGCGGCCGAGTTCGCGCGCCAGATTGCGCTCGAGTCCGAAAACAACGCCCGCATCATCCGCAGCGCCGGCATCAAGGCGAATTGACCCTGGGGCAGGCGACCCGTGTCCGTTCCCGGTGGGCGCAAGCCCCCACCGGCTTCGCGGGGGCGGCTGCTTCAGGCGGCGCTTGCCATGGCTGTCGGTCTGTAGGGCTGCCAGCGCCTGTGGTGGCTGGCTCAATCCTCACCAAGGGTTTCAGCCCATGTCAGGGCCTGCAAGTGTGCCCAGTTGATCTGGCGGTTGGTCAGTTGCAGGGCTTCTGCGGCATGGGCAAAGGCTACTTCGTCGCCACTTTCGCAGGCCCGCGTGAGTTCAAGGAAGGGGGCAAATACGCCAGTGCCATACCGCAGCGCGTCGGTCACGGACACGGGCAGGGCCACCGATTCCAGGGCTTTTTCCAGCGGTACGCCCAGCATCACATCGAGCAGCGAGAAAACGCCCACCACAAAAGCGTTGTCGCATTCTTCTGGGGTGAGCAGCTCTGCGGCCAGCAGTTCCATCAGGCGACCACGTACCACCGCCATGGCCCCCACCGCCGGTGGCGCTCCGCCGGCCCGTGACGTGGTCATGAGCAAGGCAGCCCAGCGGAATAGCTTTTTCAGGCCCAGGATCATGACGGCATGGCGGAACGAGGTGATTTCGCACGACAGGCCAAACCCCGATGAATTGATGAAGCGCAGCAGGTTGAAAGACAGCGTGGGGTCTTTCTTGAGCAGGTCTTCAATTTCTGTGGTGCTGGCCTGTTTGCGCACCAGGTTGATCAGCTGGATGATGGTGGCCTGGGAAGGGCGGATGGTGGTGGTTTTCACCAGCGAGGGCATGGCGAACCAGTAGCCTTGGAACAGCTTGACCCCCAGGTCCATCATCAACTGGTACTGCTCGGGCGATTCCACCTTTTCCGCAATCAGCGTGGCCTGGCTGTGGGTTCCGGCGAATTTGACCAGCGGGCCCGCCAGTTCTGGCTTGAAAGCCTGCATGTCGAGCTTGATGAAGCCGGCCAGCGGCAACCATGATGCATAGATGCGCTTGAGAACATTCTGGTCGAATGCCAGCAGGAAGCCACGTGCGCGCACTTCCTGCAATGCCGCAACCCGGGATTCAATGTCCTCGGCCGTGGCGCTGGCCTCCAGCGCAGGTATTTCCAGCACCACCTTGTCGGGGTGGATGAGTTCCAGGTGACGGCCCGCCAGACTCCCATGCGTGCAGTTGATGAACACCCGCTTTTTGCCCACCAGGGCTTCGGTCCCGGCATGCGAGAGGGCATTGAATAGCAGTGCCGCATCGCTGGCGGCCGTGTAGGCGTTCGAGGCCGTGGATCGATCGAACAGTTCGTAGCCAAAGACCGCGCGGTTGGCATCCACGATGGCCTGGCGCGCAATGAGGGGCGGATTGTCGGCCTCCGTGCCCTCAGGGGCTACCAGGGCGGTTTCCGGAATGTCTCGTTCGTCAGTGATCGACATGGGGCGCTTGTAAGAAGGTGTTACGGAAAATGCTTCCGCGCATTCTAGACCAGCGCCACTTTCCAGCAGCTCAGTCCGACAGGTGGTCCGCCCAGGCCAGGGCCTGCAAATGGGCCAGGTTGATTTGCTGGCTGGACAGGTGCAGAACGCCTGCCTTGCGGTCAAACACGGAATCGTCGCTGGACTCGCAGGCCTCCGCGAGCGTGAGCAGGTCACCCAGGAAGCCTTCGCGTCGCAACAGGGCGTTCGAGATTTCTTCGGGCAGGCTCAGCAGGCCGAGTGCGGATGCCATGGGCATGTTCAGCATGACATCGAGCAGTGAAAAGATGCCCGCCACGAAGGCCAGGTCTGCCTGTTCAGGGGGCAGGGTTTCCAGGGCCAGCAGTTCCATCAGTCTGCCCCGCACCACGGCGGTGTGACCCACCGGCGACGGCGCTCCGTTGGAGCCCGAGGCGGTCAACAGCAGGGCGGCCCAGCGGAACAGTTTTTTCAGACCCATGAGCATCACGGCCTGGCGAAAGGAGGTGATCTCGCGGCTCATGCCAAAGCCCGACGAGTTGATGAGCCGCATCAAATTGAAGGCCAGACCTGCGTCTTTCTTGAGCACTTCCTCGATGGCGTCCGTGCTGGCCTGCTTGCGCACCAGATTGATGAGGTGGACGATGCTGGCTTGCGATGCCGAGAGCAGCTTGGCCTCGATCAGTGCGGGGCGGGCAAACCAGTAACCTTGGAAAAGATCGACGCCCTGGCTGGAAACGATGTCGTATTGCTGCGCGGTTTCGACCTTCTCGGCGATCAGCTGTGCCTTCGAGTGGCGGCCTGCGTAGCTGATCAGCACGGCCAGTTGGTCTGGGGCGAGTGCCGAAAGATCCAGCTTGATGTAGTCGGCCAGGGGCAACCAGGGGGCATAGGCCGATTCGAGCACCGTGTGGCTGAACGCCAGGTGAAAGCCGCGCGCGCGCAGTCCCGCCAGAATGGGCAGGCGGGCCGCCACTTCGGCGCTGGCGGTGTGTCCCAGGGGAGGGATTTCCAGCACAACCTTCTCGGGGTCGAGCAGTTCGAGGTGGCCGCCCGCCAGGCTTTCGTGGGTGCAATTGACAAAAATGAGCTTCTTGCCCACCAACTCCTCGGTCCCCGCATGGGACAGCGCGCTGAATACCAAAATCACATCGGAGGCCGCCGTATGCCCTGCGCCGCTGCGTGACCGATTGAACAGCTCATAGCCCACCACCAGGTTTTTGGCGTTCACGATCGCCTGCCGGGCGATCATGGCGACGGACGACTGGTTCTGGGGTGGCGCGGGTGAAGCGGCTGCGCTGGCAGGGTAGGTGGACATGGGTTCAGGTCGTTCTGGTTTGGTAGCGCAAAGGAAGTCCTGCACGGCATTGAATCATTGTAGAAAAGATCGACCGTGCCTGCGTCTATATCAGCCCTGCTGCAGCCACAGCAACTCGGCTTCGGTAAAGCCTGCGCTGCGGCGGGCCGCTTCATTGAATGGGGGCTTGAGCCGCGGCGCCTCGTACTGGCGCACCAGCTGGTCGTAGTGGGTTTCGGGGTCCAGTCCCTGGCGCGCACACAGCCAGCGGTACCAGTGGTTGCCGATGGCCACGTGGCCCACCTCGTCGTGCAGGATGGTGTCCAGGATGTCCGCGGCCGCCAGCGCATCGGGCGCGCTCACCTGGCGCAGCTTGCGCTGTATCTGCGGCGTGGCATCCAGCCCGCGCGCCTCCAGGGTGCGCGGCACCAGGGCCATGCGCGCCACGATGTCGTGCTGCGTCTTCTCGCACATGGTCCACAGGCCCTGGTGGGCCGGGAAATCGCCGTAGTCATGCCCCTGGCGGCGCAGGTGGTCGCGCAGCAGCCGAAAGTGCTGGGCCTCTTCGGCTGCCACGCGCAACCAGTCAAGGTAATAGGCCTGTGGCATGCCGTCAAAGCGCCAGACCGCATCAAGGGCCAGGTTGATGGCGTTGAATTCGATGTGCGCGATGGCATGGATCAGAATGGCGCGGCCTTCGGCCGTGGCCGGGGAGCGGCGTGCGACCGCAGTGTGGCGCAGCAGGGTGGGGCGCTCGGGATGGCCGGGCAGGGCGCTGGCATCCGCCGGGGCTGTGGGGGCTTGATCTGCTATCGAAAGCGTAGTTGCCTGCGCATGAAGATCAAGCGCTGCAGCCGCTTTTTGTTCTGGGTCGGCGAGGCACAAGACCTGCAGTGCACGTTGGCGAAGCTCCATCCTTACAATTCTAGGCCCTGCCTGGAGCGGGGCGCAGGGCCCGAGCGCCTGCTTTGTAACCAATAGGCAGTTCCATTTTTTTCGGAGTGTGGCGCATGGCGATTTACGAACTCGATGGTGTGGCCCCCCGTTTGGCCGCCTCGGCCTGGGTAGCGGACAGCGCGCAGGTGATCGGCAACGTGGTGCTGGGCGAAGACGCCAGCGTGTGGTTCGGCACCGTGGTGCGCGGCGACACGGAGGCCATCACCATCGGTGCCGGTTCCAACATCCAGGACGCCAGTGTGCTGCATGCCGATTCTGGCAAGCCCCTGGTCGTGGGGGAGCGCGTGACCGTGGGCCACCAGGTCATGTTGCATGGCTGCACCATCGGCGACGAAACGCTGATCGGCATTGGCGCCATCGTGCTCAACGGCGCCAAAATCGGCAAGAACTGCCTGGTGGGCGCGGGTGCACTGGTGACCGAGGGCAAGGAATTTCCCGACGGCTCCATGATCATCGGCAGCCCCGCCAAGGCAGTGCGCGAACTCAGCCCCGAGCAGATCGAAGGCCTGCGCCAGAGCGCCCGGCACTACATGGACAACGCGCGCCGCTTTCAAAGCGG
>DAOPUP010000067.1:0-9366 GCA_035350655.1 Acidovorax sp.
CCCAAGGGCATCATCCAGATGCTGGACCTGCTGCGCCCCATCTACGAAAAGACCGCCGCCTACGGCCACTTCGGCCGGGAAGAACCCGAGTTCACCTGGGAACGTACGGACAAGGCCGCAGCACTTCGTGCTGCAGCGGGGCTGTAAGCCCTCCGCACGTCAGCGCGGCTTTCCTTACGTGGGCGAAGTTCATATCGCGCAGGCGATGTGAACGCAGACCAAAAGACAGACAAGGCAGCGGCACTGCGCACTGCTGCTGGCCTGTGGGCGCCCCGAGCGGCGCGAGCCTGGCTGGCTTTCGGCGCAGGGCTCCTATCACGCCGCGATGTCAAGGCCTGCAAGACCGGCCAAAGCCAACGCCTGGACAAGGTAGCAGCCCTTGTTGTGGCTGCCTGTTCCTGCATGCATACAGCGCGAATCAGGCATCCCGGCTGTCAAGGCTTCAATAGGCTGCAGAGTGCGCCGCAAGAACCGGATTCCCTTCAATGGCGGTGGATGCTCGCCCGTCCACCCCCAAGGGCACCTCCCCCACCAGCGTGGCACGGTACAACTGCCGGTCAAAGTCCAGCGCAAAGATGTCTTTCGGCGGCAGATGCGCGGTGGAGCGGTTGTCCCAGAACGCAAGGCTTCCCGGCTCCCACTTGAAGCGCACCGTGAATTCCTGACTGACTGCGTGCTCCCAGAGGTACTCCAGCAAAACCCGGCTCTCGCGCGGCGTCACACCCACAATGCGGTCGAGAAACCCCGGACTGATGTAGAGCACTTTTTCGCCGGTTTCCGGATGAACCGTGACCAGGGGATGCTCGGTCACCAGCTTGCTATTGCTGACCAGTTGCCGGTACTCACTGCTCGCCTGGGTGCCGGCGGGCGGACTGAATCGATGGATACCCCGCAGCGTGGAGACGAATTGCTGAAACGGTTCAGACAGCGCTTCGAAGGCGGCCGCCAAATTGGTCCACTGCGTGTCGCCGCCATAGGGCGGAATGGTGACCCCACGCAAGATGGACGCAAATGGCGGGTTGTGTGCGGCGGTCACATCGGCGTGCCATCCCGTCCAGGGGCGCTGCTCGGCCTGGCCCTCGTGCCGGTTCGCCTTGCGGTGCTTGGCAATCGAATACAGCTCGGGGTGGCCCTCGACATGCCCGAAAACCGGGTGCCCGATGGTCAGCTCACCAAATTGCCGAGCAAAAGCGACATGCTGCTCGTGGCTCAGGTGCTGGTTTCTGAAGAAGATGACCTTCCAGCGCAGCAGTGCGTGGCGCAAGGTGGCAATTTCGTCCCCATTCAGAGGCTGCGTCAGGTCGACGCCATCGATCTGTGCGCCCGTGTGGGCAGACAGTGGCTGCACTCGAATGTGCGCGGCACGCTCCGAGGCATCTTGAAGTTGCTGAGTCAATGGCAGGGGCAAGGGGAGATTCATGGTGGGTCCTCGTACGGATATCGGGTCAAGTGACTACAAAGGGGATCAGCGAACGGAAGTCGCACCCGGGTCGGATTGCGCCAGGGTTTGCTGCTTCCTCTGCGGTGCCGTGGCAACTTGAGGTGAGCGGCCCAGGTCCAGTTTCAGTTCGGCCAACAGCACGCGGGTTTGCCCGACCTGCCGCTGTATCTCGCGCGCTGTTTCCTCGGGACCGAGGAAGTACGGTTGCCACTGGTTCAGCGCAACAAACTGGCGCCACTCAGGGCTGCTGGCAACCCGGCGCAGCGCATTCAGCCAGAACGCGCGGTGTTCCGCCGAGAGACCAGAGGCCGCAGCCACGCCCTGGAACGAGTCGTTGACGTAGTCCACCCCCTGCTCGCGCCAAGTCGGCGTCTGGGCCAAGGCACCGCCGAGTCGCTGCTCCGCGCCGATGGCCAGCAGGCGCACCTTGCCGGACGCCAGGTGCGGCAGGAGGTTGGGCGTGGTGGCAGACACCACGTCCAGATGCCCGCCCAGGAGTGCTGCGGTCGATTCGGCCGACGATTTGTAGGGAACGATGCGCAAGCCTTTGACGTCAACCCCGGCTTGCTTGAGCGGCTGGGCGATGGCGATGTGAATATGGTTGCCCAGCGTGGTGGCAATGCCGATCGAAACCACTCCGGGGTCGGTGCGCAGACGCGCCACCAGATCCTTGGCGTCTTTGATGGGCGAGTCGTTGCGCACCGCCACCACCGTGTATTCGCGAAACAGCGTGGCCACCGGGGTCAGGTGCCGCAGATGCTCCGGCAAGGCATCTTGCGCCAGGCTCGTGACGTAACCTGAACTGAGCGTGATCAATGTGCCCCCATGCGTCGGTCGGCGCTCGACCTGTTCCAGCGCCGCAACGGAGTGGGCCCCCGACCGGTTGGAAACCACGAAGCTGGGCGTCACGCCTTCACGCGCCAGCAATTCCGTCAGCTTGCGCGCGGCGGTATCCAGCGCGGCACCCGCGCCACTGGGAACAATGAACTCGGGCTGGGTACCAGCTCTCCACGGCGTATCAGACCCTGTCGCCGTCTGGCCGATGACTGCGGACGGGGCCGCCAGGGTGAGCAACAGCGTGGCGGCTGCATGCCGCTTGGCGCGTGAGGATGCGAAGAAGGCAAAGGGGTTCAAGAGCAGCTCCTGGTTCGAATTGAGCCGGCGGCACCATGCCGCTTAGCACCAGGAGAAATTTAAGTGAGTTCTTTAATTACCCAAAAGAATAAAGCGCGATGAGCAAATAAGCAAAAGAGCTCAAAGCCCATGGCGCACGGGGCGGCCTGTACCGCGGCTCTCCTAGATCGGTACCAGGCAGGCGCCTTTATTACCCCCCCTGCCCACGCCTGTATATTGGCCGTTATCGATTGGAAATGCGGCAAAGCCAAGATAAATCCAACGCAAGGCGCTATTGTTTTTGATACAAACGAGGCACCACTTGCGCCCCCAGAGACCGGAGACACATGTACGACATCGCCATCTACATAGGGCGCTTTGAGCCCGTCCACAAAGGCCATTTGGCCTTGCTGCAACGCGCGCTCGACAGCGCCCGCAGCGTGATCGTGGTGATGGGTTCGGCCTGGCAGGCACGCTCGCCCAAGAACCCCTTCACCTGTACCGAGCGCGCCGAGATGATGCTGGATGCGCTGCCCGCGACCGACCGCGCCCGTGTGCAGGTGCTGCCGATGCGCGACTACTACAACGAGGCCGTGTGGGTGCAGGCCGTACGCAAGGGCGTGGCCCAGATCACGCCCGCAGATGCCCGCATCGGCCTGGTGGGCCACTTCAAGGATGCGACCAGCAGCTACCTGAGCGCCTTCCCCGGCTGGGAGCTGATTAACGTGGAACGCCAGGGCCGCATCGATGCCACGGCCATCCGCAATGCCTACTTTGGTGCCACGCCCGGCACCGTGCGGGCCGCCTTGAGCGACCTGACCCCCCAGATGCCCGACAGCACCCTGGGCTTTCTAGAGCGATTTGCGCACACCCCCGACTACCCCGCGCTGCAGCAAGAGTGGCGCATGCTGCGCGGCTACCGCGAGGCCTGGTCTGCGGCCCCCTACCCGCCCGTGTTCGTCACCGTGGATGCCGTGGTGCGCTGCCGCAACCATGTGCTGCTGATCCGCCGCGCCCACGCGCCCGGCAAGGGCCTGCGGGCCATGCCCGGGGGCTTCATCGAGCAGCGCGAGACCCTGTGGCAGTCCTGCCTGCGCGAGCTGGCCGAAGAAACCCATTGCGCGCTCCCCGAAGCGCGCATGCGCGCAGCCCTGCAGTCGGTAGCGGTATTCGACCACCCGGACCGCAGCCAGCGCGGGCGCACCATCACGCATGCGCACTACTTCGACCTGGGCCATGCGCCGTTTCCGACCGTACGGGCCGATGACGATGCACTGCAGGTGGAGTGGGTTGAGATAGAAAAGCTGGCCGCAATGGAGGAAGAGTTCTTTGAGGACCATTTCCACATGCTGGACCACTTTTTGATCCTCACGGGCTCGGTCTGAGAGCCGTGCGCTGCACGGTCCGCAGCCATCAACGCCGCTGCGCCGCCAGCCTGCACACCACTGTCGTGAGGCCATCGATTTCGTCAAAGGCGTTATGGAACACCGGCGAGGGCCGCACCATCGCCTTCACACCAAAGCGGCGCAGGATGGATGGCACGCCACCAACCCGCACCCTTGCCCCCCAGAAAGCTTTCAGGATCTACCGCGTAAGCCACGGCGGCCAACAGGCTCAGCATCACCAGGCCGGCTGCACCGCCGTGAAAGCCCCGCCACCCGGCAAGGGCCACCTGGGCCGACCCCGCCCTGTTGGGTCGGTCCGCCACCTTTTCAGGTGCGCCCTGCGCCCCCATGCCCCTGCAGTGCCCGTACAGCCAAGGCCAGCCGTGGCCGTACAGATCTCGGGGTGAATGGCACGCGCACAGAGCGGACCACAGAAGCGGGGTTAGAAACTGTGCACCACCCCCAGCTCCACCCCGCGCGAGGCCCGACCCGCCACGCCGGCCAGGGTGTTGCCTACCGTTGCGTTCGAAGCACCCTCGTTGTTGATTCTCGAATAGGTGCCATACAGCATGGTTCGCTTGGAGAGTCGATGCAGATACCCCACGGCAAACTGCTGTGCATCGTTGGCGTCGGTACCGCCCCCTGAAGCATTTTTAGGAACGTAGGATGCCTTGAAAGTGCCTGCGGCCCCCACAGGAGCCGTCACACCCAGCAGCCACATGCTCTCTGTGCGGGGCTCCCATTTGTTCTGGATGTGGACCACCGCCACCTTGACCGTCTTGAAATCGTAAGTGCCACCCACCGTGCGCACCGTGAATTTCCCCTGCCCCACCGCATCGGTTTCCGAATACGCCACAGAGACATCGACAGGTCCCTTGGCATAGCCCAGCCGCAGTCCGGTGTATTCATTGCCTTCGATCTTTTCACCGGGCGCATGCATCAGGTGCCCGTTGAAGCCCCCCAAGTCGGGCGGCAGGAAATACGAAAAAGCATTGTCGGTCCGGCTCGATGTCGTGGCGCCGCTGCCCAGCGTGTAGCCCGCGCCCCCAAACACGTTCTGAACCGAACCCACGCCATTGACGGCGAATGGATCGTAGTAAACGAACCCCTGGAAGGTGGCGGTCAAATCACGCCCCAAACGAAGCTCGCCCCACCGGCCCGACAGACTCACGGTCGAGCGCCGGTGAAAAAACCGGGGCGCTGTGGTTCCGTTGTCGGGGCTGATGGCGGCCTCCAGCCAGAATCCAGCGCTGTTGCCCCCACCCAGATCCTCGGTGGCCCGAAACCCCAGCCGACTCCCGGCAACGCTGCTGTTGTGCATCTCGGTCTTGGATGTAGCGCCCGCCTTGATCTGTCGGACATTCACGTCCAGCAGGCCGAACAAGGTGGCATTCGTTTGTGCCCACACGCCGCTTTGTGAAAGCAAAAAAGCCGCGAGAGCGATTCCCTTTTTCTTCATTCGATTGTCTCCATAGGTGAAGCACATTGATGCCCGCACGACATGCGCGAGCTTTTGGAGGCCGCAGGCGACCTCCCCCGGACGGACGCGCAAACCGTCCAGTGAAAATCAATGGGGTGGGAGGGGCGCGACCACCGCGCCCCATGCATGAGAGGCCGGGCTACGGAGCGTCGGGATAGAGCCCTGCGACCCTGGCCTTCAAGCGTGCAAGTCCGAGCAAGGTCTCGATCTGTGGCACAGGAACCTGGAGTTGGTGGGCCATTTCCACCACCACAGAAACCAGCGCATCCAGCTCCACCGGCTTGCCGGCTTCCATGTCCTGGAGCATGGAGGTGCGGAACGCGCCAAGCTGTCGGGTCACGGCATGGCGCGTTTCCGGGTCGGCTTCGATGGGCAAGCCCAGCCGGTCACCGATGGCGGCGGCTTCGACCATGCACCGGGACATGAAAGCCCGCACATAGTCATCCGAAACAATCCGGTCGCCCGTGGCGCCGGTCAAGGCCGACAAGGGGTTGACCGTCATGTTGCCCCACAGCTTGAACCAGATTTCCCGCTGAATGGACGGACAGGTTTCCACATCGAACTCCGCCCGGGTGAGCAAATCCACCACTTGCCTGCAACGCTGGGTATCGGCGCCGCCGGAGGGCTCACCGACGATGATGCGGTTGCCCGCCACTTGCTGCACCACGCCCGCAGCGGGCGTGGTGGCGCTCAGGTGGGTCACACAACCGACCACGCGATCGGGCGCGATGGCGCGGGATACCGTGCCGCCCGGATCGACACTGTTCAGGTGCAACGCCCCCAGGTGCGGCGCCATACCATGGAAGAACCACCAGGGCACGCCATTCATGGCGGACAAGACGGTCGTATCCGGGCCGAGCAAGGGAGCGATCTGCCGGGCGACCCCTTCCAGCCCGGTGGCCTTGACGGCAATGATGACCAGGTCCTGCGGGCCGAGATCCCGGGGATCCTGCGCAGCTTCAATTGGGTAGCGCTCAACGACCGATTGCCCGCCCGAGTGGTGCCGCAGTTCCAGCCCATGCTTGCGGACAGCGGTCAATGTAGCCCCTCTTGCCACCGCATTCACGCTGACACCCGCCCGGGCCAGGCGTGCAGCCATGAGTCCACCAATCGCGCCGAGGCCATATACACAGATGTTTTTCATGGGTCACCCTTGGGTCTCAGGCAGGTCGCGGTAGGACGGATCGATAAGGTTCACCTGGCGAATCAGGGCCGCGAGCACATCACGGCCGGCGCAATGGCGTGGATCAAACTGCAAGGCATCTGCACTGGCCTGCTTCTGAATCGATTCAGGGATCGCAATGGACGGCCCCAGCCCCGCGCTGGCCACCTGTATTTCGCAAGCGCGCTGCAAGGTCCACAAATAGGCAAAGGCCTCCGCGATGTGGTTCCCCCAGGAGAGCAGTCCGTGATTGCGCAGAATGACGGCGCGGCAATCCCCGATCGATTGCACCACCCTGGGCCCCTCATCGGCATGCACTGTGATGCCCTCAAAGTCGTGGTACGCGAGGCGCTGGTGCAACTGCGCGGCATAAAAGTTGTCCATGCTCAGCCCACCACGGTGGCCTGCGACAGCGCAGCCCGCCGTGGTGTGGGTGTGCATCACGCAATGCGCGCCCTCGATCCCCGCGTGGATAGCTGAATGCAAGGTAAATCCTGCCGGATTGACAGGCCAGCGTGCATCGCCGATCACCTGCCCCTGGAGGTTCACCTTCACCAGGTTGGATGCCGTGACTTCGCTGTAATGCAGGCCAAAGGGATTGATCAGGAAATTCAGCTCAGGACCAGGAACTCTGACCGTAATGTGGTTATAGATCAGCTCGGTCCAGCCGAGCATGGCGAAGATCCGGTAGCAAGCCGCAAGCTCATTGCGGAGTTCAACCTCTTCGAGGGAGTAGTCATCGGACATGGGAAAGCGCGCCTTTGTCTTTGTACTTGCGAAACAGGATCCATGGGGGGTTGTAGGACAGTCCGCTGCGTCGACCCGAGCCCCGCTCATCCCACCAGGAAGAGGCCCGGCAGTCGCATCGCAGCCGGACTGTCCAGCAACCGGCATTCGCCAGGTCATCTGGCCATGGCGGCATCAAGCCGGTGCCACGAACAACGACGCGATGGGGTTGTTCTTGTCCATCGCCTCAATGGCGTTGAACAAGGCCTCTTCACCGCTGGATCCCAGGGCTTCGCTCACCAGCAAGGAAAACTTGGCCCGCAGTTCCTGCGCCGTCAGCATGGTCGACGGCTCTCCACGCGGCGCGTAAACGAACTCGCGCAGCACCTGGCCATCGCGCAGTCGAATCTCCACCACACCCGAAAACGCGGTGGGGAAGTTCGCTTCGCATTCAGCATCTTCATAGACGTCAATGCGCTGCATCAGGGCATGGATCTCAGGGTCCTTGAGGGCGGGCTCGTAGTCGTCCCACCCCATGTGGCGGTGCTTAAGCGCAACGGAAAGACACAGATGGGTTGAGAACTGGCAATCGACCACGTTCTTGGGGTTACGCCGCCGATCCTGGGGCTCCCCCACGACATAGACACTGCGCTTCGCCATACCCACGCGCACCGACTCAATACTGTCAATGCGGATGTCATGCCGGGCATGCAGGGCCATCACCGCGTCCAGCGGTGCATGGATTCCACGGCAGCAGGGATAGGGCTTGAGTCCCGTCTGCAGGATCTCCCACACCGTCCCCACGCCTTCCACCGCCTTCTCCGGCTGGGGTGCTGGCGAATACACATTAAAGAATCCCTCCCTGCCCTCGAAGGCCTGCGTGGCGCCGGTAAATCCCCGCTTGGCCAGCGATGCCGCCAGCAAACCACCAGCCGCGGCATTGCCCACATGAAAGCGCTTGGTCCAGGCACCATTCACCGCAAACTGGCCGGTCCCTGCGGATTCACTGAGTGCCGTACCGAAGGCATGCTCCATTTGCGCTGGACTGAGTTTGAAGATGCTGCCGGCAGCAGCCGTCGCACCGAAGACGCCCACTGTGGCGCTGGGGTGAAAGCCACGCTCGCTGTGGCGCAAGACTGTGACGCCATACGCGACCCGGATCATGACTTCATAGCCCGCCACGATCGCAACAATCAGGTCACGGGTGCTGGCGCCCTGCATTTGCGCAGCGGCCAGCGCCGCCGGGATGATGGGTGCGCCCGGATGCAATTGGGCTGCGGCATGGGTATCGTCAAAATCCAGACTGTGTGCGGCCGCGCCGGTGATGAGTGCGGCTGCCTGTGGCCGCCACCGTTCAGTGCTTCCCAGCACCTGCAGGGCACCCTGGTCAAGATTGAGGTCCTTCAAGGACTCCATGAGCACCTGCGTGGAGTCCAGCTCCAGCGAACGGACGATGATTCCGCTCAGGTCCATGAAAAGAAGTTTGGTCCGGTCCACCACTTCGGCAGGCAGATCTTCAAACCGCAGGTTGGCGGCGAAGCGCGAGAGTATTTCGGTAACAGCTGTCATGTCTGCGATCTCTTTTCAAGCAGCTTGCTTAAGCGCCGGAATGCCACGGCGCACGAAGGAAGCGAAATCGGGCGACAGCTGTACGCTGTCTTCGAGGTTGATCCACATGCGCAGCAGATAGCGCTTGCGGCCATCGTCGTGGTCGATGTAGTTGCTGCGGGCGTGCAATGTGATGAAGTTGTTGATGATCTGTATGTCCCCTGGCTCAAGCATCATGTCCACACGCATGTCCTCACGGGTGCCCAGCTCGTGCACGTAGTCAATCGCCTCTTGCTGCAGCGCAGTAAGTGGAACCCCCCGCTTCTTCGCACCGGTCTCGATAATCTTTTTCGCAAACGCGCAGTTCACGCGGCCATTGTTGTACTCAAAGACCGGAATGGGCGTGGCGGTCACCTCGTTGGGGTCCGCGTTGGGGCCGTATCCACGGTAGTCGTGATAGAAGCCTTCGTACAGAACCTCCAGATATTCAGGGTGATTCTTCAGAATTTCG